>NZ_JASCOO010000009.1:0-85394 GCF_029959485.1 Stenotrophomonas sp. PS02301 | reverse complement strand
GTTTATGACATCTCGGGGAAGCCGCCGCCGACTATTGAGTCGGAGTGAGTTGAAAGAACGAGGGCGCCGAGAGGCGCCCTTGTTGTTTCTACACATCCTTTTTCTTTAGAGAGGAAATGATGTCTCGGTGTCCATGCGCTTCAGGCAGAAAAGAGAGCTAATCGCAATGGTGTAATCAGTCCGCTCTGGAGGAGGCATTCTGTATCGGGTTCGCCTTCGATGCGAATTCTCTTTAGACAACATCGATAAGCCAATCTTCAGGGACTAGCCCTTTCCCTCGCCATTCTTCGACAGGGTGTACGTTGTCGAGCCCGCCCCAGACTTCTTCGTTTGCGTGGTCGAGTACGATTATCTGAAGTCTGCCATTAGTCTTGGAGCAGACTTCATCGAACAACGTAAATACCTTTCTGACAGCGACAATGTCCTCATTCTGCCACGCTGGATCAAGGTCAAATTCATTCCCCTTGTCTGCACGCCGGACCGGGAAATAGACCTGGCTCGGCTGATCATAAATGAGTAGCGCGGGGACGGGGTGCTGGGGAAGCCTCAAGAAGTATCCCTGCAGCGCTAAGGTCAGTGCGACATGGTATGCCAGCCAATTGGCGCCGCTACCAATCTCCCAAAGAAAGTCATCTCTCGTGCCGTGAATGACTTTTACCGTAAGGTCTGGGATGACAAGGCGAATAGGTGCATCAGGCCACTCGCCATCCAGCTTTGGAATGAGTCTCCCTGAAATCTCCTGGATGGTGTTGAGTGAATTTTCGAGCTTTCGGCCTATTTCGTGCTCAGAGATTTGGTTTGACATCCTATCAACCTGCGCCCTCAAAGAGGAAATCTCCTGGTTCAATTCGGATGAGGTGTCTGCGGCGTCGTAGAGTCTAAGTGCCTCTTCCAGTCTTCCAATAAAACGAGAAATCTCTTCGCCGCGCGTTGTTGCTTTTTGAGCATCTTCAGATTGTCCCTCAAGTGCTCGAATTTCAGCGCGAACCGCTGCAATTTCGTTCAAGTTGATCTCAACGGATTCACGCTGACGCTGAGTTTCTCTTCCTAGCGACTCTGTTACTTCCGGATAGGAGCTAAGCCGAAGCTCGATGCTTTCAAGTGTGTGGCAGAGTTGTTCGATTCGCGCACGGCCGCTCTCGCTCACTTCAAACACAGCTTCCGAATTGCTAGAAGAAAGCTCTCTGATCCATGAGGAAAGGCTCAGTCTGTCACGCTGAATGCGAAGTCCACTTCGATACTCATCACTGCTTTCGTCCAAACGGCGCAGCTCATGAAGTCTTTGGCGGGATTGACTCAGCTTCATTGCGAGGTCTGACTCTAAAGAGCGCAATTCAGTGAGCCTTACCATAATTACGTCCATGCCTTCGAGCGAGGACGTAGCCGACCGCGGACTGCATGCCAGAGCTTCGCGTAGCAAATCGACGATTGCAGACCAATCGGACGGCACGCCGGTGCTTGGTGGGAGTAGTCCGTACTCAATCGCGAGTCGAACCCAAGCAAATCCCTCTCGCTGCCATGCGGAGCCTGTTTCTTGGCGTGCTCTAAGTTCAGCCTCTTTTCGTCTCAATAGCCGTATCAGTCGATCAAGGTCATGGCGGATTTGTAGTAATTCCGGACTGATTGCTCCCAAGACATAAGGAAATATTGTCTTTAGTTTCTCTCTATGCTCAGTGGTGTCTGCTTTAAAAAAAAGAACATCAGGATTTGCGACAATGTTCTGAGGCTGAAAAATGAATGCCATCAGATCGCGGAAGCTCACCCGAGACTTGAACCTATCGTCAGTACCTGGTTCAAACTGAAGGTTGGATAGTCCGGACAGCCTGTTCAGTGCAGACTTTACGTAGTCAACATTCTGATTCTTTGAATGAATCTCCTTGGGGATGGCAACCAATGGGCCTTCAAGTAGGAACATCTCCCCAGAGGATTTTAGTCCGCCAGGTTCTTTACGAGCGAACAGCTTTTGCCCCTCAAGAGTGTCAAACAGAACGCCAAACCAAGAGCACTTGTCGCGAATTACTCCAACAGGAATCGAACATTTTTCTGAGCCCAAACAGTAGTCAATGATCGGGATCACAGATGATTTACCAGTTTTTGATGCCCCGCTAATAACATTCACCTTCCCGGGTTCAAAATTCACCTCCCGGGGGGTGCCGCCATCTCGAGGCCAAAGAATTATCTTTAATAATTGGAAGTGCATCAGAATCCCACTCTCAATGTGTGGGCCACTTGCTGGTCGGAAAGGGTGGAAAACCAGTGGCCAATTTTTTCGCAAGCTGGACCAATCTTTCGGATTCGGTCAGGCACTGTTGGAGTTCGCAAGCCATGGTGTGGGCTGAAAGAGCGAACCTCAGCGGTATTGGGGCATATTCGGACAAGATGTGCCTGTTCTGCAGCAATCAACGAGGCCAGCGAGAGATTGCGAAGGCTGAGCGCGCGCTCATGCACTGCGAGGAGCTCCTCGCGCTTGTCACCTAACTTCCCGGCCAAAAGATGAAGGCCTGAGGACTTCTGGGTACTCAGGATCATTCCAAGGGTCGCGGTATGGAGCACGAGTGGAAGCACTAAGAAGGCGAGATGAAGCGGAGCCGCTCTGCCTTCTAGTTCCTGGAAGCCAATGCCGAATCGCCATATTGCGTAAGCCCCTAGTGCCTCATTCTGGACAACTGCAGCCTCGCTGAGCCGAGGGGATGGAAGAGGTGAGATCACTTAGTTTCCTCCGCATCGAGAAGGGCTCGATGCTGCGGATGCCAGCCCAGTTCTCGTCTGTCTGCCAGATCATTGAACCCTCCATGTGTAAAGTGCTCAGGGACAGTGCGCCCACCGAGCGCTACTTGCTTCTGGGAGCATCGACTATAGATAATTCTGCCTTGTGCATCCTGTGTTTTTTCGTGAAATACTTCATGGACTTCCATTCTTACTGCCTGATACTGGCGGAGTAGTGCCTTGTCCCAATCCTCAAACGCCTCCTCGAACACATATCCCTGACTTGCCCACTTCGTCTTGTCGCCAGAAGTGCGCATCCAGTCGCTTGCTGCTCGAATTAGCGCCTCTTCGGGTGCTCCGACAAGCTGCAGCTGGCGAGCGAAGATTGGTCGTCCCGTTAAAAGGTCATGGGTGTCCTTAGTCGATGGGGCCGGGGTGAAGGATGGCAGGTATCCAGCCATGTTATTTTGTTGGACAAATGCATGGAAATTTCTACGAAAGTCCGCAGCATTAACTATGGCTGGGACTTTTCTTCGGATGCATTGATCTGCAGCTTCTTTTGCTTGCCCAATCGCAGATGCGCAAATTATGTCAACTAGTTTTTCGGGGGTTGTAGGCCTTAGGAGATTGCGAAGAGGCTCTAGTGGGTCATCATCGGTGGCGATGATTTTAATTCTTTGGACTACTGCAGTGCGTATGGTCTTTTTGGTTGCAAGAAATTTCTCAACATACGCAGCGCATTGTGGAGGGTTCACTCTCTGTTGCAGTTTTTTGCTCACAGATTGAACCAGGGATTCAATATTCTCGGGGTCATCTGCGAAATTCAGTGCAGAGCTGAATTTCCCCACCTTTGCGGGCGTTACATAGAGGTGGAAAGCGGTGGTCCTAGGGTCGACCCCACTATCTTCTACTTCATCCAACCAATTACAGATTGCATTCCAAAGGTCATTCGACCAGTCGGAAATAGGGTTGTGAGATAGAGCGCTTTTGCACTGTTCCAGTAGTAGAGTTCCGTCCTTATAGTGAACGGCGACATCATCCAAGTACTCAAGCGATACATTGGATTCTACCGGGCTGCTCAGCAGGTGGTAGCACAGCCTCACTGGCTGCAGCGAAAAACCAAGATATGGCCCTGGAGCGGCGTGTTTGATCGACAGTGGCTTTGGATCGATCATCAGGCTAGCGTTCCGGTTGGCTGCCGTTCGTTACACATCGGCCGAATCCTTAACTCCATGTTCTCTCTCGCGCATTTGACGGTACAAGTGGACATGCCGGATATGGTTATGTCATTCCGTACTAGTCTCAATTTGTACGCGACGAGCCTCCCTGTTGTCTAGGGAGTAGACGATGTGGATCATTGTTCAACATGATCTGATGCGCAATGACGATTCCCAAGTCGGAGTAGTCAAAAGATTGACGCCATTGTTTGATCGCTTTTGAGGAATTACTCCGGCCTAATCTCCCGACAAGCCTCCCGACAAGCCTCCCCCTCAACCAACCCCCGGTACGCCAGAAATAACCCATCAACAATCCACTCATCCAGATGCAGCTACGGCTCCGCCACCACCCGGTAGCGGTCGCCGAGCGCACGACCTCCAGCACCGTCAGTAGCTCCACTAGCGCGCGCTCGGCCCTTGCTAAGCTCACGCGGTGCCCGGGTGAGACATCGTTCTCCAGCCAGGGCACGCCGTCGGCGCCCTTCGCATCCACGCATGCGCTTGAGAATGCCGAGCAAGTAGTTCAGGTCGGGCAGGGGAGTGTTGTCGTTGATGGGCAACAACGGTGTAAGCGGAGAAGATGTCGTATTCGTTCATGGGGTCGGTTGTGCGTGGCCGTGCTAAACAGCGCCACGGCATGGCGCAAACAATAGTCATTGCTCATCGCGGGTTGCAGACCCGGAGCGACCCGTTGTCGGTGGTGAAGTCATGGTGGCTACGCCGTCGCTTCGATTGCCAATAGATGTTCGCGAACAGGTCGCGGGTTTCGTTGGTGAAGAACTATTGGTGCACGCACCACGCGTGCAGCAAGCGTCGCGGGCAGACGCATTCGCGCAACTGCACTGTTGATGACGAATAGAAGTGGCGTAATTGCCCACGCCACAAGCGAATAGCGCGACGTCTTTCTTTGCAACAGTGCTT
Organism: Stenotrophomonas sp. PS02301; assembly: GCF_029959485.1. NCBI lineage: Bacteria > Pseudomonadati > Pseudomonadota > Gammaproteobacteria > Lysobacterales > Lysobacteraceae > Stenotrophomonas > Stenotrophomonas sp. PS02301. Next base: position 80,550 of record NZ_JASCOO010000009.1, on the reverse strand, counting down.
AGACCGTACACGCAGGCGGCGGTGCCACATCAGCCGCACAGCCCGTAAAACGGCTCAAACCAGAACTAGCCAGCGAGCGTCGCAACCTCAACAGAGGCCATCCTCAGCCTCGCTCGCATTCTCAACGAACAGCTCAATCATCGCCCGCGCCGCCGCCGACTGCCGCCGATGCGGCGCATAGATCACCGAGAACTGCCTTGACCTTCCCCGCAGCTGCGGCAGCACTTGCACCAGCTGCCCGCGCTGCAATCGCTCGCGCACGATGAACTCGTAGCTCTGGCAGATTTCAATACCCTGTTCGGCCAATGAAACACGCCAGCCCATCGTCGGAGGTCTAGATGGGCGAACGCGGCAGCCAATCCACATCGCCCCCGTCATCGCGGAATACCCGCGGCGCCAGCCGCCCGGTGGCGGCATCACGAAGGGCAGGCACAGGTGCTGCTGCAGATCGTCCAGCGTCTGCGGCGTGCCGCGGCGCTGGAGGTAGTCCGGCGCGGCCACCAGTAGCAGCGGGGCGCATCCAGCTTGCCCGCCACCAGCCCGCTGTCCGGCAGCTGGCCAAGGCGGATGGCCAGGTCGAAGCCTTCGGCCACCAGGTCCACGTTGCGGTTGGTGATGTTCAGTTCCACCTGCACTTGCGGGCGCTGCTGCGCAAAGCGCGCCAGCACGGGCGGCAGCCGGTAGTGGCCATCGGTGGTCGGCACGCTCAGGCGCACGCGGCGGGTGGTCCGCTGCAGCAGCTGCCGGCCCAGCCGCGCTTCCAGACGGCTAACTGCGCGGCTCAGCACCGAGGGCGTGGTGGACAGTAGCGCTTGCCGCAAAAAACGAACGGCCCGCAAAGCGGGCCGTTCATAGTCCATCAAACCCACACACCCTCAGATATGCAGCGCATGCCCCAGCGCACGCAGCGCCGCTTCCTGCACCGCCTCGCCCAGCGTCGGGTGCGGGTGGATCGTGCCGGCGATGTCCTCCAGCGTGGCGCCCATCTCAATCGACTGCACGAAGGCGATGGACAGTTCCGAGACCTGCACGCCCACGGCCTGCCAGCCGAGAATCCGGTGATCGCTGCTGCGCGCGACAACGCGCACGAAGCCATCGGTGGATTCGAGCGACATCGCACGGCCATTGGCGGCGAACGGGAACAGCGCGACCTTGGTCTCGATGCCCTGTGCCTTGGCTTCGTCCGGCGACAGCCCGACCACCACGATTTCCGGATCGGTGAAGCACACGGCCGGAATCGCGGTCGGCACGAAGTGGCGCTTCTTGCCGCTGACGATCTCGGCCACCAGTTCGCCCTGCGCCATCGCCCGGTGCGCGAGCATCGGCTCACCGGCGACATCGCCGATCGCCCACACGTTGCGCATCGAGGTCTTGCACTGGTCGTCGATCTTGATCGCCTTGCCGGTCAGATCCAGCTGCAGCGATTCGAGATTGAAGCCGTCGGTCTTCGGGCGACGGCCGACCGCGACCAGGATCTGGTCGGCGTCCAGCGCGATTTCGTTACCGTCCTTGTCACGCACGCGCAGCTGGCCGTTGTCGGCCAGGCCGAGCACGCTGTGGCCGGTGAGCAGCTTCACGCCGGACTTCTCCAGGTGCGTGGCCACCGGCTTGGTCAGCTCGGCGTCGTAGGCCGGCAGGATGCGCTCCTGGGCCTCGACCACGGTGACTTCGCAACCGAGCTTGCGGTACACCGTGCCCAGCTCCAGGCCGATGTAACCGCCACCGACGACGATCAGCTGCTTGGGCAGCGAGGTCGGCGAGAGGGCTTCGGTGGAGGAGATGACCTTGCCGCCGAACGGCAGGAACGGCAGTTCCACCGGCACCGAGCCGGTCGCCAGCAGCAGGTGCTCGCAGGTGATGCGCAGCGTGCCGCCATTTTCCGCGGCACCGGCGATCTCGACGGTCTTGCCGTCGACGATCGTCGCCCAGCCCTTGATCAGCTGCGCGCCGTTCTTCTTCAGCAGTGCACTGACGCCACCGGTCAGCTTCTTGACGATGCCGGCCTTCCACGCGACGGTCTTGGCCAGGTCCAGCGACGGTGCCTGCACGCTGATGCCCAGCGGCGAGGTGCCTGCCGCATAGGCGGTGACCTTGGCGAATTCCTCGGCGGCATGGATCAGCGCCTTGGACGGAATGCAACCGATGTTGAGGCAGGTGCCACCCGGATTGACGCCCTCGACCACGATGGTCTTGACGCCGAGCTGGCCGGCGCGGATGCCGGCGATGTAACCGCCCGGGCCGCCGCCGATGATCAGCAACTGGGTTTGAAGGGTATTGGACATCGCTTACTCCACGAACAGCAGGGCCGGGGTTTCCAGGCGCGTACGGATCGCCTGCACGAACTCGGCCGCATCCATGCCATCGACGATGCGATGGTCGAACGAGGACGACAGATTCATCAGCTTGCGGGCAACGACCTGGCCCTCGCGGAACATCGGGCGTTCGATGATGCGGTTCACACCGACTATCGCCACTTCCGGATGGTTGATGATCGGGGTCGACACCACACCGCCAACGGCACCGAGGCTGCTGATGGTGATGGTCGAGCCGGACAGTTCCTCACGGGTCGCCTTGCCCACGCGCACGGCGTTGGCCAGGCGCGCGATCTCGATGGCGGTCTGCCACAGATCCAGCGACTCGGCATGCGCGACCACCGGGACCGACAGGCCGACCTCGCTCTGGGTCGCGATGCCCAGCTGCACGCCTTCATAGCGGGTCACGATGTTGGCCTGGTCGTCGAACCGGGCGTTCATCTGCGGGAAGTCGCGTGCGGCCAGCACCACCGCGCGTGCCAGCAGCGGCAGCAGGGTCAGCTTGCCGCGCTCCTTGGCCCAGCGCTCGTTGAGCTTGGCGCGCAGGGCCTCCACTTCCGTGACGTCGATTTCTTCCACATAGGTGATGTGCGGAATGGTCGTCCAGGACTGCTGCATCTTCTGCGCGATCTTGCGGCGCAGGCCCATGATCGGCACCTGCTGCTCGCCGGTGCGGCGCGCGTAGCTGCTGCCGCCGGCACTGCCGCCGACCGGCTGCGCCTTGCCGCCGGCGGCGGCGTAGGCGTCCAGATCGGCCTGCAGGATGCGACCGCCCGGGCCGGTGGCCGGCACGTAGCGCAGCTCGACACCCAGATCCCAGGCGCGGCGGCGCACGGCAGGTGAGGCCAGCGGGGCTTCACCGGCGTTGAGCACGCCGTTGGTGACCGCGCCACGCGCGTCCTGCTTGGCGGCACAGGCGGGTGCGGATGCAGCGGCGGCCTTGGCCGGCGTCGCAGCCGGTGCAGCCTCGGCGGCTGCCGCAGGTGCAGCTGCCGGTGCGGCCGCCTTGGGCGCAGCCACCGGTTCGGCCGGCGCGGCAGTGGCCGGTGCACTGGCGGCGCTGGCATTGCCCGCGCCTTCCACTTCCAGGCGGATCAGCTCGCTGCCGACGGCCATCATCTGGCCGGGCTTGCCGCCCAGCGAGACCACGGTGCCTGACACGGGCGAGGGAATCTCGACCATGGCCTTGTCGGTCATGACCTCGGCCACGACCTGGTCTTCGGCGACCGGGCCACCGACCTCGACCTTCCAGGTGATCAGTTCGACTTCGGCGATACCTTCACCGATGTCCGGCATCTTGATGACGTGATGTCCCATGGTTCAGTCCTCCAGCACGCGCTGCATTGCATCGATGACCCGGGACGGACCCGGGAAGTAGTCCCATTCCTGCGCGTGCGGATACGGGGTGTCCCAGCCGGTAACGCGTTCCACCGGGGCCTGCAGGTGGTAGAAGCAGTGCTCCTGCACCAGCGCGACCAGTTCGGCGCCGAAGCCACAGGTGCGGGTGGCTTCGTGCAGCACGATGCAGCGGCCGGTCTTCTTGACCGAGTTGACGATGGCCTCCAGATCCAGCGGCCACAGACTGCGCAGGTCGATCACTTCGGCATCGATCCCGGCATCTTCGGCGGCGGCCTTGGCCACCCACACGGTGGTGCCGTAGGTGATGATCGTCAGGGCCTTGCCTTCGCGGGCGATGGCGGCCTTGTCCAGCGGCACGTTGTAGTAGCCCTCCGGCACCAGGTTGTCCGGGTACTTGGACCACGCGGTGACCGGGCGGTCGTGGTGACCGTCGAACGGGCCGTTGTACAGGCGCTTGGGCTCCAGGAAGATCACCGGATCGTCGTTCTCGATCGAGGCGATCAGCAGGCCCTTGGCGTCGTACGGGTTGGACGGCATGACCGTGCGCAGGCCGGTGGCGTGGGCGAAGATCGCTTCCGGGCTCTGGCTGTGGGTCTGGCCACCGTAGATGCCACCACCGCACGGGGTGCGGAACACCAGCGAGGAGGTGAAGCTGCCGCCGGAGCGATAGCGCATGCGCGCCGCTTCGGACACGATCTGGTCGTAGGCCGGGTAGATGTAATCGGCGAACTGGATCTCGGCGACCGGGCGCAGGCCGTAAGCAGCCATGCCGATCGCCGCGCCGGCGATGCCGTTCTCGGAAATTGGCGCATCGAACACGCGCTGCTTGCCGTACTTGGTCTGCAGGCCGTCGGTGCAGCGGAACACGCCGCCGAAGTAGCCCACGTCCTGGCCGAAGACCACCACGTTGTCGTCGCGTTCCAGCATCACGTCCATCGCCGAGCGCAGCGCCTGGATCATGGTCATCGGCGTGCCGCCGGTGTTGTTCTGTTCAATCCCGCTCATGTGTTCAGACTCCCAACTGCTGACGCTGGCGACGGAGGTGTTCGGGCATGTCCTTGTAGACGTCTTCGAACATGAGGGCCGCGCCGGGACGGTTGTCGCTGCCGAGCAACCCGTGGGTCTCGGCTTCCTTGAGGGCACGCAGGACCTCGGCATCCAGTTCGGCGCGGACTTCGTCGTGCTGCTGCTCGCTCCACAGGCCGCGCTTGATCAGGTGCTGCTTCAGGCGGTCGATCGGATCGCCGAGCGGGAAGTGCTGGGCATCATCGGCCGGGCGGTACTTGGAGGGATCATCCGAGGTCGAATGCGGGCCGGCGCGGTAGGTGACCCACTCGATCAGGGTCGGGCCCAGGTTGCTGCGGGCGCGTTCGGCGGCCCAGCGCGAGGCGGCGTACACGGCCAGCAGATCGTTGCCGTCCACACGCAGCGACGGAATCCCGTAGCCAACGCCGCGGGCGGCGAAGGTGGTGTTCTCACCGCCGGCGATGGCCTGGAAGGTGGAGATCGCCCACTGGTTGTTGACCACGTTGAGCACGACCGGTGCGCGGTACACGTGCGCGAAGGTCAGCGCGGCGTGGAAGTCGCCTTCGGCGGTCGCGCCATCGCCGACCCATGCGGTGGCGATGCGGGTGTCGCCCTTGATCGCCGAGGCCATCGCCCAGCCCACGGCCTGGATGTACTGGGTGGTCAGGTTGCCGGAGATCGAGAAGAAGCCGTAATCCTTGTACGAATACATGATCGGCAGCTGGCGGCCCTTCAGCGGGTCGGCCGCGTTGGACAGTACCTGGCAGATCATGTCGACCAGCGAGACTTCCTTGGTGATCAGGATGCCCTGCTGGCGGTACGTCGGGAACTGCATGTCGTCATCGCGCAGCGCCAGGGTCTGGCCGACCGCGATCGCTTCTTCACCCAGGCATTGGATGTAGAACGAGGTCTTCTTCTGGCGCTGGGCGATCAGCAGGCGGGCGTCGTAGGCGCGCGTCTTGAGCATGGCGTGCATCGCACGCAGCAGCACGGCGTCGTCGATGTCGGCAGCCCAGGGGCCCACGGCGTCGCCGTTGTCATCCAGCACGCGGATCAGCTGGCCGGTCAGCGGTGCGGTCTGGCTGGCGCTCACGTCCACGGGCGGTTTGTCGACAGCGCCGGCGGGGCTCAGCTTCAGATAGGAAAAGTCGGTGGCCTGGCCGGGACGGGCGCTGGGCTCGGGCACGTGCAAACGCAACGGTTCACTCGTGGCGGGGATCTGGGGTGATGACATGTCAGGGGCCTCGCTGGGCTTGGGTCATGGAGCTACAGGCATACCGCAGGCGGGGGGCAACGGTAATGGCGATGTTGGCGCGCCGACATCCGGGCGGGATCTCGTCGCGAAGCGGGTAAGGGCCAGCGCTTGCAAGGCGGCTGGGGCCATGGCGCATTGCACCCGGTGTGAAGTCTAGAGGCACAGCGGCTTATCGTAAATTTGTTTAATTGCGTATGAGGTATTGTTTATTCAGATATCTTCATTCCGTGGGAGCCCGTGCATGCAAATCCCCGCCAACATGACCCTGCGCCAGCTGCGGTACTTTGCCGAAGCGGCCGAGTTGGGGCAGTTTTCGCAGGCCGCACGCAAGCTGCACGTCTCCCAGTCGGTCATCACCACCGCGGTCGCCCAGCTGGAAGCCTCGCTGGGCCTGAAGCTGTTCGACCGCATGCCGCACGGGGTCGGGCTGACCGCGGAGGGGCACCGCTTCCACCAGCATGTGCGGCACATCCTGGATACGCTGCAGGACGCGCTCAGCGAGCCGATGTTCCTGGCCAACACCCTGCCGGGCCGGGTGAGGATCGGCGCGTCCTACACGGTGCTTGGTTACTTCCTGCCGAGCCTGCTGGCGCGCTTCAAGCGCTCCTACCCGCAGGTGGAAGTGGATCTGGTGGACATGGACCGTGCCGCGATCGAGCAGGGCGTCGGCAGCGGCGATCTGGATTTCGGGCTGTGCATCATTTCCAACATGGCCGAGCCCTATGTGCTGCGGCGGCAGGTGCTGATCCGCTCGCGCCGCCAGCTGTGGCTGGCCGAGTCGCATCCGTTGCTGCAACTGCCGGTGATCAGCCCGGCCGACGTGGAGCCGTATCCGTACATCATGCTGATGGTCGACGAGGGCCAGGAGTCTGCGATGCGCTACTGGCGCTCGGTCGGGCGCGAACCCAACGTCGTGTTCCGCACCTCGTCGCTGGAAGCGCTGCGCGGCATGGTCGCCTACGGGTTCGGGGTCAGCATCCTCTCGGACATGGTCTATCGGCCGTGGTCGCTGGAGGGGCGCCGGATCGACGTACGCACCCTCACCGATGCGGTGCCGCCGATGGAAGTCGGCCTGGTCTGGCGCCCGGACGAAGACCTGTCCGCGCCGGCACGCGCACTGCATCAGTTCCTGGTCTTCGCCTGTGGCGGATGAGTGGCGATGACCTCGAACGCCTGCCCGCGGCGTGACCAGATCTGCCACGCCGAATAGGCCAGCAACGGCACCACGTAGGTCGCCAGGATGGCGTAGGCCAGCAGCCGGTAGCCCTTGGCGATCAGCGCCACCAAGCCGATGCCATCGGCCATGAACACTGCCATCAGCAGGATCGCCACGATGATCGCCACGCGGACCCCGCGCTTCGGTGCGGTACCGGTGCGTTCCTTCCAGTTGACGCTGATGCGGCCATCCACCGAGGCCATCAGCGTGACCCCGGTTTCCACCAGGGCCACCATGATCATCAGGCGGAACAACAGCTGGAACCAGGGCAGGCCGAGCTGGCCGAGCATGAGGTCGGACGGCAGCGGCGCGTCGGCGATGTCCGGCAGGAACGCGATCATGCAGACGTAGAACACGATCGCCGGCAGGATCGCCAACGGGCCGGCCAGGGCGCCGGCGATCACCGCATCGCGCCGGCACAGCAGGTGGCGCACCACCAGCAGGATCGAGACCGCCGCAAACATGTTGTAACCGGCGTAGGTCACGCCGTTGAGAACCCAGTCCTTGCCCAGTTCATGGGTGTTGGAGAGCTGCGCCATCGCGCCGCCGCCGAAGCGGTAGAGGATCAGGCACGCGGCAATGGCGTAGACCAGATACATGAAGGCCGACATCAGCTTGAACATGCGTTCGACGGCATTGGTGCCGGCCTGCACTACGCCGGTGATGATCGCCACCAGCAGCAGGGTGCCCACGATGCGCGGCCAGCCGAACATGGTCGCGGCCAGTTCGCCGGCGGCGGCGCCGAACACGGCCAGCACCACCACGATCAGCGCCAGGTAGGCCACCTCGAAGGTCCACCAGCCACGGCCGAGCAGATGCCGGAAGAAGGTGCGGTAGTCGTTGGCACGGATCGCCCGTGCCAACAGGAACGTCAGGATGCAGATCACGCTCCAGATCAGCATCGACAACACCATCGCCGCCAGGCCGCCCCAGGGGCCCGAGGGCAGGAAAAACTCCGCCAGCTCACGGCCGGTGGCGTATCCGCCGCCGATCACGGCCGACTTGAACGCCAGACCGGGCAACAGATACCGCTGGAAGCGGCTGGCGGCGGCGGTCACTTGCGGGCGGCCGTGGGCTGCAGCAGGTAGAAGTCGCGCACGGTGCGGGCGATCTCGGCGATCACACGCTCACGTTCGCTGCGCGGGGCATTGCTGGCTTTGACGAACACGGAGATCGCAAACTGGCTGCCATCGGGCAGGGTGACCACGCCCACATCGTTGACGGTGCCGGCTACAGTGCCGCTCTTGTCGGCCACCTTGGTGCCCGGCGGCAGACTGCCACGCAGGCGTGCACTGCAGGTGCGGCAACGTTCCATGATCTGCACCAGCACCTCGGTGCTGGCCGGGCTCAGCGCCTTGCCGGTGAACAGCCTGGTCAGCAGGGTCGACATCGCACGCGGCGTGGAGGTGTCGCGCGGATCCTTGTCGAAGGCTTCATTGCCAGCTTTCGTGCGCTTGACGACCTCGGGGTCGAGGGTCAGTTCGGCCACGCGCTCCTTGGTCAGTGGCTCATCACCGAGGCCGAAGATATCGCTGAGCAGCTGCCGGGTGTTGCGATCCAGCCGCTGGCCTTCGATGCCCTGTGCGCGCAGCCAGGCGGTGACCGCAGCCGGCCCGCCAGCCTGCGCCACCAGCACGTCGGTGGCGGTGTTGTCGCTCTGGGTCAGCATCACTTCCAGCAGGTTGTGCACCGACAGGCTCACACCATCATGGATGAAGCGGTCCGCGATCACTTCCGAATCGACATAGAACGCCTTCGGCACCGGCACCATCGTGGTCAGTGCCAGTTCGCCGGCATCGACCTTGGTCAGGATCACGGCCGCCACGGCGACCTTGAACGTGCTGGCCATCGGGAATGCTTCGTCGGGATTGAGATGGACCTGCGCGCCCTTGCCATCCAGGCGCCACGCCGAGACCCCCACCTTGCCGTCGACCAGGGTGGCCAGGCGCGCGACTTCGGTTTCAACCGGGCTGGTGGTGGCGCTGAACGCAGCGAGCGGGCTCAGGCCCAGCAACGCGGCAACGCACAGGCTCAAGGTACGGGATGTCATCTTCATGCGATGCAGGCCTCCAGCAAACGGTTGAATTCCCCATCTTGCCGCATCGGGTCGGCCACCGGCAGACCAAGACGCGCGCTGACTTCGGCACAGGCGGCAGCTGCCGCGGCGTCGGTCATGCCATGGGTATTGAGACTGACGCCGACGCAGCGGATATCAGGATTGGTACGGCGCCCCAGTTGCACGGTCAATGCGATGACCTCTTCGATGGAGGGCAGCGGATAGTCCGGATACCCCAGCACGTGCTTGCGCCCCGGCTGGTGGCAGACCACGAACACATCCGGCTGGCTGCCATGCAGCAGACCGAGGCTGACACCGGCGTAGGCGGGATGGAACAGCGAGCCCTGGCCTTCGATGACATCCCAGTGATTGTCGGCCGCATTCGGGCTGAGCAGTTCGGCGGCACCGGCCGAGAAATCGGCGACCACCGCGTCCATCGGAATGCCGCTGCCGGCGATCAGGATGCCGGTCTGGCCGCTGGCGCGGAAGTCGGCATCCACGCCGAGCCCACGCAGGCCGCGTGCCAGCGCCAGCGCGGTGTACTTCTTGCCCAGCGCGCAATCCGTGCCGACGGTCAGCACGCGCTTGCCGGTGCGCTTGCGGCCGTTGCCGACCGGAATGCCGCGCGGCGGCACGCGCACGTTGATCAGCTCGCGCCCGTGGCGTTCGGCCGCCGCAGCCAGTTCCGGAATGTCACCCAGCTTCTGGTGCATGCCACTGACCAGGTCCAGGCCGTTTTCCAGTGCGTCCACCAGCGCCGGCAGCCACTGCGGGGGAATGACCCCACCGCCGTTGGCCACGCCGATCACCATCGCCCGGGCACCGGCGGCGCGCGCCTGCGCCGGCGTCATGCTCGGCAGGCCGGTGGTGATCGGGCAGCCCGGCAGGCTCCACTCGGCCACGCACACTTCCGGCGCCCAGTCGTGCAGGCCGATCGCGGTCTTGGCGAAGCCCGCTTCGGTGGTGTCACCCAGGAACAGCAGGTACGGCTGGGGGAGGGCGGCGAGGGCCTGTACGGCAGCGGTGGGCGTTGCGCTCATGAGGGATCCAGTAGTCGGGGGAGAGAAGAGAGGGGAGGCATTCACGACGAGGGGCTCGCAGTTGTTAGACCTGGTTGGATCTGTATAAGTCCTAATCAGAGAATATGCAACCCAATCAGGATACTCCTTTAGTCTCTTCCGACCGTGGGCCCGGCGACGGCTTGCGCGCCACCGGGCACGGCGCTACGGCACTCAGTAGCGATAGTCGATCGACATGCCGATCGTGCGCGGCTGCAGCGGCACGCCGGTCACCGCGACGTAGCGGTTGAGCGCGTCCCGTACCGAGCCGGTTGAGACGTAGGCACGCTCGTCGGTGGCATTGCGGGCGTACAGGCGGACCGTCCACGTCATGTTGGTCAGCTCGGCATGCAGGTCCAGCGCGTTGTAGCTGTCGATGTCGTACGCGCCGGCGACGCGCTCGCCGGTGACCCGGTAGCCAGCACCGACCCGGCCCTGCCACTGGTCGCTCACATCGAAGTCGTAGTCGATCGTGCTCGACCAGCTCAGGCGCGGCGTCATCGGCATCCGGCTGCCGGACACCAGGCCGCTGGAGGGCGGTACATCACCGATCTTCGAATCGATGTAGGCCGCATTGAGGCCGATCGTCAGGCGCTCGGCCGGGCGGACCATGAAGCTCAGTTCCGCACCCTGGCTGCGCGCGCTGCCGGCATTGCCCATCCAGCTCAGGCCGTTCTCGGAGACGCGCACCTGGATGTCGTCCCAGTCGATCCGGAACAACGCCAGGTCGATCATCGCGCGGCGGTCCCAGAAGTGCGATTTGAAGCCGAGCTCGAGGTTGTCCAGCGTGTCGGCCTTGGTCATCGGCACCACGCCGGAGGTCGAGACGTTCGGTCCACCCGGGCGATAGCCGGTGGCGTAACGCGCGTAGATCATCGCGCTGTCGTTGAGGTGCCAGCGCGAGGCCAGCTTCCACGTGGTCACGCTGTCATCGGCGGAGTCGGCCAGATCGATCGGCCGCGGGCCGTACAGCAGCCCGATGCTGTGCTGTTCGAAATCCTGCTGGTTGCGCGCGTGCCGCACACCGGCGGAGACATCGAAGCGCGGGCTGAACTTGTACGTGACGTCGGCGAAGATCGCCTGCTCGTCATAGGTGCCGGGCAGGCTGGCGGTGCCGGGGTTGAACGGCAGCGGGATGCCGTTGGCATCGTAGGCACTGACCTGCTGGCGGTTGGTGTTCTTCTCGCCGGTGAAGAAGGTGCCGAGCAACCATTCGACGCGCTCGCTCTCCTTGGAGCTGATGCGGAATTCCTGGGTCCACTTGCGCGTGCCGAGGAAGACATCGAACTGCGCCTGGCCGGCCGGGTACGGTGTCAGCAGCGGCCAGGCCACGCCATAGACCAGCGTGGAATCCTGCACTTCGTCCATGCGGGTTTCGGAGAAGCTGGTGGCGGAGACGAAATCGACGTTGCCCAGATCCCAGTCCAGGATCGCCGAGTAGTAGTCGGTTTCCATCCGGTACGGCGTCGCGCGCTGCAGGATGCCTTCGAGCGGGCCGCGGATCGGCTCCAGCGTGGGATAGGTCAAGCCCACCGCACTGGAGTTGTCGGCGTCCACGATCTGCGACAACGCCTGCACGCGCAGGTTGGCGGTGTCGCTGATGCGCCAGGTCAGGGCCAGGCGGGAGGCCAGCTGGTAGTAGCCGTTGCTGTCTTTGGCATCCTCGCCGGTGAGGTCAGGCTGGTCGACGTAGCCGGGCGTGCTCTGGCGCGACAGGCTGGCGCGCATGGCCAGCTTGCCTTCAATGAGCGGTACGTTGAAGGCCGTGCGCACGCCGATGCCGGTATCGCCGGCCTCCTTGGTCGCGTTCACATCCGTGCCAGCGCGGAACTCGAACGCATCCGGATCGGCCGCCTTGGTGATGTACTTGAACAGCCCGCCCATCGAACTGGCGCCGTACAGCGTGCCCTGCGGGCCGCGCAGCACTTCCACGCTCTGGATGTCATACGGCAGCAGGTCCAGTGCGTAAGTGGTCGCGCGCTGTTTGTTGCTGCTCGGGCCGATCGGCGTGTCATCGATGTAGGTGCCGATGATCGAGCCGCCCCCGAGAGGCGCGACACCGCGCAGTGCCATCGTGGTCTGGCCCGGTGCGCCGCCGCTGTCCACCTGGAAGCCCGGCACGTAGGCGGCGAAGTCGTTCAGGCGAGTGGCGCCGAACGCCTCGAGACGTTCTTCGCTGATCACGCTGACGCCGGCGGCCACCTCCATCACGTTCTCGGCGCGCTTCTGTGCGGTCGCCACCACGCGATCGAGCTCTACCACATCGGGCGTGCTGCGGCTGCCATCGGCGTCGGCATCCTGGGCCATCGCTGCGGTGGCAAGGCCCATGCAGCACAGGGTGACGGTGGAGGCGAGGATCGAACGTTTCATCGGCTTGCGCATGTGGCGGGCTCTCCGGAATCAGGAACGGGGTCAGGCAGGAAAAACGACGGCCATGCACGGCGGTAACAGCCGTGCAGGGGTGTGGAGGCGCGCGCTGTCGACGCTGCGCCGGGTTGGCACGTCGGTCAGGGGAGGGGGCGTGGGGGAAGGAAACGGCAGACGACGGGCGTTGGCAGGTGCAAGGCCGTGTTGCTGGCCAGCGGCGCGATCGGCGCGGAGGCTGGCGGTGGGGTTGTACGGAAACTGATCGGGCATTTCGACATCCCTACAAATCCTATGTAAGGAATATTTAGCTTGATCAGGTTTATGTCAAGCTCAATCAGAAAACATCATCCCATTACGGACTATTGCGCCGCAGCAATTCAGCGGATGCGGAATCGCGTTGCCAGGCGTTCTGATCTGTCCCGGGGGCGTACGCCGGGAAACGGGTCGCTATCGGCCGCGATCGTCGCCACGGCCGATCGCTCTGCTCAACGCTGCGGCCTCAACCCGATGTCACGGCACCGTCGGCCGCGGCGGCATTCTGTGGTGCAGGTGCAGCATTGCCGGCGAGCAATGGCCGGGCACGTCGCTCCAGGCGCAGCAGCAGCACCGCAACCAGCATGCAGGTGCCGGCCATCAGCGAGAAGAAGACGGCACTGGAAAGCGTTGACCACAGCGTGCCGACCGCGCCGGCCAGCAGGTTGCCGCCGAACGAGGCCAGGAACCAGAACGCGATGATCGTGGCGCCAAAGCCGACCGGCGCCAGCCGTGCGAACAGGCCCAGCCCCACCGGCAGGATGAAGAGCTCGCCGAAGGTGAAGATCGCAAAGAACAGGACGGCCCACAGCCAGCCGACCTTGGCCGACGGTTCACCGCCCAGCATCGCCACCAGGGCAAAGGACAGGCCGACCACCGCAGCACCGATCGCCATCTTGGTCAGTGCGGCCGGCTCGCGGCCGTTGCGGGCCTGGCGGGTCCAGTGCTGCACCAGCATCGGCGTGATCAGGAACACCAGCAGGGGATTGAGCGAGAAGAACCAGGTCATCGGCAGGGTGAAATCGGCGGTGAGCACGCGGTCCACGCCGGTATCGAGCCAGATCGCGATGGTGTTGCCGATCTGCTCGTAGGCCAGGCGGAACACCACGATCAAGCCGGCAATCATCGCCATCACCTGCAGCAGCGGGCGGTAGGCTGGCTGCCACAGGGCGGAGAAGGGCAGTGTGGCGCGCTCGCTGCGCGGCGGATCCGGCGGCAGATGGCGGCGGCCGGTGATGTAGATCACCAGGCCGAGCAGCATGCCGATGCCGGCCGCGGAGAAGCCAACGTGCCAGCCATACACCTCACCCAGCGTGCCGCAGATCAGCGGGGCGAGAAACGCACCGAGGTTGATGCCCACGTAGTACACATTGAACGCCGAGCCACGGCGCGGATCATCGCGCTGGTACAGATCGCCGACCTGGCCGGGCAGGGTCGGCAGGAACAGCCCGTTGCCGAGCACGATCGCCAGCAGGGCCGGATACAGCAGCGCATCGAAGGCCATCAGGAAATGGCCGAACGCCATGATCGCCCCGCCCAGGATCACCGCCCGCCGCTTGCCCAGCCAGCGGTCGGCGAGCATGCCGCCGAACACCGGGCTGAGGTAGGCCAGCGCGGTGTACAGGCCGTAGACCATCGAGGCCTGTTCCTGCGAGAACAGCAGCTGCTTGGTCATGTAATAGACCAGCAGCGCCCGCATGCCGTAGTAGGAGAATTTCTCCCACATCTCGGTGAGGAACAGGATGGTCAGGCCAGGCGGTTGCCCGAACCAGGCCTTGCGCGGGGCATCGAGGGTCATGGGGCGGGGCGTCCGGGGGTCAGATCTGCAGGCCGGTGCTGATCAGGCGCTGGGTAATGGCGACGAACGCCACCACCAGGCCTGCCAGTGCGACGACCCAGGCACCGTAGCGGCGCACGCGCGGCCAGCTGGCCGGCGCGCGGACGGCCACCCAGACCAGTGCGAGGGCGGCGATAACGCTGAGCCAGGACAACGCCTGCACCAGGATCAACGGCCCGTTGGTGTACGACGAGATCGCGCCCGGGCCAGCGATCGATTTCACGTACAGCGCCCAGGCGACCACGGTGCCGAGCTGCGTGGTGACCGACAGCGTCTGCATCCAGCGCAGGCCACGGGCCTCGAGCGGTGCGCTGACGCGGTAGTAGCGGCGCACGAACACGCCCCCGATGCGCAGCACGGCCGACAGCGTCAGCAACCCCAGCGCGACGAACAGCGCCGGGCGCAGCCATACCGGCGAACGCCAGCCCGGGATCGGTTCAAAGCCGAACACCGAGGCGAACGGACCGCCGGAGAAGTACACCGGCCGGCCGTCCTTGACCTTCACTTCCAACAGGCCGCGGCCGTTTTCCTGCTGCCACAACCACGGCGACACCTCGCGCCAGCGCAGCAGCTGGCCGTTGAGGCCCTTCTGGCCATCCACGGTGATGGTGCCGTCCTCCTGCGGGTGCACACGGATCGGTGCGAACAGCGTCAGCATGCGCAGATACGAACTGTCCGAACGGCGCGTGCTCTGCCAGCTCGTTCCGGCCAGCGCAGCGGCGTGCTCG
This sequence comes from Stenotrophomonas sp. PS02301, assembly GCF_029959485.1. Lineage (NCBI taxonomy): Bacteria > Pseudomonadati > Pseudomonadota > Gammaproteobacteria > Lysobacterales > Lysobacteraceae > Stenotrophomonas > Stenotrophomonas sp. PS02301. The sequence continues at coordinate 65,303 of NZ_JASCOO010000009.1, read as the reverse complement.
CGGGCAGTGGCAGCATCCACGCCCGGGCCAGCGCGTTCGATCGGCAGGGTCGGCAGGAAATTCTCGACGAAGCGCTCCCACACCTGGGCGCGCAGGGCAGAACCGGCCGCGTCACGCCCCACGCTGTTGGTGGACACGAAGACGCCGATGTTGCGTTCCGGAATCATCCACAGCCACGAGTAGAAGAACAGCATCGTGCCGCCGTGCGAGCGGGTGTCATAGCCACCGGTGTCCGAGGCCATCCAGCCCAGGGCCATGCGCGGCAGGTGCGGCAGGATCGCCGGCTGCGGGGTCAGCATCTGTGCGTTGGTTTCCGCGCGCATGATGCGCTGGCCGTCCAGTTCGCCATGGTTGAGCGTGGCCATCATGAAACGTGCCATCGCCGAGCCGGAGGCATACAGACCGCCCACGCCCGGCGCGGTGTTCTTCTCGGCCGGGTAGCTTTTGCCCGAGCCCAGCAGATAGCCCTTGGCAGCGTGCGGCAGCAGCTCGGCCGGCAGCTTCTGTTCGAAGCTGGCGTACTGCATGTCCAGCGGCTGCAGGATGTGCTGCCTGGCGTAATCCTCGAAGCGCTGGCCGCTGACCCGCTCGACGATGTACGAGGCGATGCCGGTGGCGTAGTTGGAATACGCCGGCGTGGTGCCCGGTGCGGAGATCTGGTTGGGCACCCATTCCTTGAGGTAGTTGTCTCGGTTGGCCGGATGGTCCGGGCCCAGCACGATCAGGTAGCGCATGCGCTCTTCCAGACCGCTGGTGTGGGTCATGATCTGGCGCAGCGTGATAGGCTCACCCTTGGCCGGGACCTTGATGTCCAGGTAGGTGTTGATGTCGGTGTCCAGGTCCAGCTTGCCCTGTTCCACCAGCTGCATCACCGCGGTCCAGACGAACAGCTTGGAGATCGAGCCCGGGCGGAACAGGGTGGTCCTGGGATCCACCGGCGTGCGCTTTTCAACATCGGAGAAACCAAAGCCGCGCTCGGTGACGACCTTGCCGTTCTCGACCACGGTCACCACGGCGCCGGCGAGATCGCCCTGCGCCATCAGATAGGGCACCAGGCCATCCAGGAAGGTATCCACGCGGGCCGCATCCAGCGTGCCGGTGGCGGCCGGTGCGGGCGTGATGGTGTCCGGCGTCTCGGCAGCCACAGGTGCGGCGGGCGCCGCGACGGGCGTGGGTGCCTGCGCATGCAGCGGCGAGAACGCGGCGGTGGAGGCCAGCAGCAGGCCGGAGATCAGCGGGCGCCAGAGACTCATGCCTGCACTCCCTTGCCCCACACGGCATCGTCGCAATGCACCAGGCCCTCGTCGTAACGCAGGCCCGGCACGCGATCGTCGCGCAGGAACAGCGGGCCATCCAGATCCACCACGTCGCAATGCTGGCCTACGATGAAGGCCGGGCCCATCGCCCAGCTGCTGCCGATCATGTTGCCGACCATCACCTGCATGCCCAGCGAGCGTGCCTTGCCGACCATCGCCAGGCTTTCGGTGAGGCCGCCGGCCTTGTCGAGCTTGATGTTGATGACGTCGAACAGGCCTGCCAGCGCGTCGATCTCGGAAACGTCCTGCACACTCTCGTCGGCGGCGAACGGCAGCGGCCGCGCGAAGCCCTTGAGCTCGGCTTCGCGACCGCGCGGCAGCGGCTGCTCCAGCAGCTTGATGTCGTTGTCCAGCAGCACCGGAATCAGTGCATCGAGCACATCCACGCTGTAGCCCTGGTTGGCGTCCACGCCCATCCACACATCCGGGCGCACCTTGCGCACCGCGCGCACGCGCTCGATGTCGATATCCAGGTCACCGCTGAGCTTGAGCTTGAGTGCCTTGGCCGGCGCATAGCGTCCGGTTGCGATCGACTGCATCGTCGCCGGGTCATCGGCGCCGAGCGTCCAGGTGGTCAGCAAGGGACGCGTCTGCGAGAGCCCGGCCAACGCCCAGGCATGCTTGCCGATGCGGCTTGCTTCCAGATCCCATAGCGCGCAGTCCAGCGCGTTGCGCGCACCGCCGCGGGGCAGCAGCTGCTGCAGTTCGGCACGGGTGATGCCGGCTTCGATCCGCGCACGCAGCAGTTCCAGCGTGGCCAGCATCTGCTCGGGCGTGTCATTGAAGTAGTACACGCCGCTGGCTTCGCCACGGCCGCGATGGCCGTCCTCTTCCAGTTCCACGCGCAGTACCGGCGCGTTTTCGAACACGTAACCGCTGATCCGGAACGGGGCCAGCAACGCAAGCGAGTCGATCTGCAGGGTCAGTTTCACAGGATGTCTCCAGCCCCATGGCGGGGCCATGGGTCAGTAGTTGAGAGCGAAGTCGGCCAGGCCCATCAGGACCAGGGCGTAAGCGAGCACGCAGGCCGACAGCAGCAGCAGCGCAGCCCACAGGCGCGCCAGCCAGCCGCGTCCAGCGCGGAACGTCTGCACCAGGTTCCAGGCCGTTGCGCCGATCCCGCCGATGATCGCGATCACCGTGGCGATGCCCAGCCCGATCACCGCCGGATCCAGACGATCATCCAGGCGGGCGAAATCGGCTGACGCCCAGGCCATCACGGCCATCGCGGCCGCAGGCACCAGCAGCAGGAGCCAGCAGGCGGCGCGGCTCAGGCGATAGGCCAGCAGGGTGCTGCGCGGCCAGCCCAGCACGCGGCCATGACGGCGGCGGACGAGGGCGGCGATGGGCCACGCCAGCGCGGCCAGTGCCAACACCGCCACAGCAGCGGTCAGCAACGGCTTGAGCCACAGCGCCGAGCGGTAGCCTTCCGCGGCCAGGAACACGTTGAACGGGGAGGAGGAATCCACCGCGAAGCCGACCGGCGTGCCGTCCTTGAGGATGGCGGCCAGGCGCAGTTCGCTGTTGCTCGCCTGCCACAGCCACGGGCCGATCGGCTTGAAGGTGGTCGGCTGCCCGTTGGGCTGCTTCAGGCGCGGCAAGCGCAGGCTGCCATCGTCGAGGGCTTCCAGGCGCGTCTGGGTGAGGATGCCGGTACGGCCGATGCCGGTCTCGGCGCGACGCGAATCGAGGTAGCTCGGTGCCGCCAGCTGGCGTGACTGCGCCTTGGCCAGCGCCGCGTCGACGGCCGCTGCCGGGGCCGGGGCGCCCGCCGGGAAGTAACGGTCAGCGAAGTTCTCCAGCAGTTCACGCCGGATCGGGCCGGTGATGCCATTGGCGCCGGCACTGTTGAGCGAGACGAACAGGCCGACATCGTGATCGCGGAACAGGAACAGCTGCGAGTGGAAGGAGTAGGTGTCGCCGGCGTGCGACACCACGCGCTGGCCGTTGACATCGATCTCGTAGAAGCCGAGCGCCATGGTGTTCAGTGGCGGCGCGAAGCGGGTCTGCGGGGTCAGCATCAGCTGGCTGGTCGCCGCCTTCAGGATGGCGGTGTCATGACCGCCGGCGGCACTGAGGTGCGCGATCATGAAGCGCGCCATGTCGCTGCCGGTGGCCGAGAGTGCGCCGGCCGGCGCGGAGGGGGTCACTTCGAACGCACGCGGCTTGCCCGAGCCGAGGGCATAGCCTTTGGTCACCAGGGCGCGCAGCGCCGGCGGCAACGGCTGGCGGAAGCTGGCGTGCTGCATCTGCAGCGGCACGAAGATGTGCTGCTCGACATACTCGGCGAAGGGCTGGCCCGACACGCGCTCGACGATGTAGCCGGCCAGGCTGGTGCCGTAGTTCGAGTACGCGGGCACCGTGCCCGGCGCGAAGATCTGCGCCGGCACCCGGCGCTTGAGATACGGGCCCAGTTCGATGCCGCCGGCCTCGGCCACGGCTTCGCTGGTCCACATGTACTTGATGTTGGCCTCGAAGCCGCCGGTATGCGTCATCAGCTGGCGCAGCGTGATCGGCAGGCCGCGTTCGGGCACCTTGAAATCCAGGTACTGATTGATGTCCGCGTCCAGATCCAGCTTGCCGGCTTCCACCAGCTGCATCACTGCGGTCCAGGTCATCAGCTTGGAGACCGAGGCCATCCGGAACAGCGTGCGGTCCGGATCCACCGGCGTCTGCGCGGCCACATCGGAAACGCCGTAGCCGCGGCGGACCAGGATCTGGCCGTCCTTGACCACGGTGACCACCGCACCGGCGATATCGCCCCGCGCGATGGCGTACGGCATGAAGCCATCCAGCCAGGTGGTCGCATCGTCGGCGGTGAGCCGGGCAACGGAATCCACGCCGGCAGGCGGTGTTGCCGCCTGGGGTGGGGCGGGTGGCCGCTGTGCGTCGGCCTGGAAAGACAGCAACAGCCCACAGCACAAGCCGACAAGCCCTGACAACGCACGCATGTGACGATCCCCTTCAAACCATCTCAATCAGACAACAATATTCCTGATCAGAGAAATGTCAAATGCGCGTGATCGTGATCGGATCGCGCCAACCGGGCTGAATGTGACGTTTGGATGCCCTGCGTAGGCCGTTCTTCGGCCATTGAGAACGTTTTCAGGGCGCAGAGAAGCGCTTAAGGCGGCGAACGCGACAAGAAAGCATCCTGATCAGGATGGCATTCATCTCTACGTAGTATCGTATCGGCAACTTCACCAGCAATAGCCCAAAGGTCCTGTCGATGAGCCCCAAAAGCCCGACGCTCGGAACCCTGCTGCGCGGTCTGCGCACCCGCCAGGGATGGACGCTCAAGGAAATGAGCGAGCACACCGAAATTCCGCTGTCCACGTTGTCCAAGATCGAGCATGACCGCTTGACCTTGACCTACGACAAGCTGCAGCACCTGTCCCAGCGCTTGAACCTGCGCATGTCCGAGCTGTTCTCCGAGCCGGAGACCGACAGCGCGCCCAAGCCGGTCACCGCGCGGCGCAGCCTCGGCTCGCTCGACAAGGCACTGCGGGTGCAGACCGACAACTACGATTACTACTACCTGTGCACCGAACTGCGGCGCAAGCGGATGATCCCGATCCTCACCAAGGTGCGCGCCAAGACCACCGCCGAATTCGGTGAGCTGGTCCGCCACCCGGGCGAGGAATACGTGCATGTGATCGAAGGCCGCATCCAGGTCCACACCGAGTTCTACGATCCGGTGGTGCTGGAGACCGGGCAGGGCATCTACATCGACAGCCAGATGGGCCACGCCTACATCGTCGATACCGGCTGCGAGGAAGCGGTGCTGCTGGCCGTCTGTGCCAGCGCGGACGAGGATCTGATGGAATCGCTGATCACCCTGCATGAGCAGGAGGGTGGGGTCTGATTCTGCGCCCTGCGTGGCGCTGCGAGGACCCTGTGCCCGTAGCGCCGGATCGCAGTCGGCCGAAACGAACGCTTACCAGTTCGCCTCCAGCCGGCGGAACGGCTGGGTGAGCAGCACACCGCGTGCGTCGTAGTCGGTGACGTTGCGTCCATCCACCCGCACCGTGGTGGGGCGGGTGCGGCTCGGCCACCACACGCGCACCGCGGTGTCCTTGCGCAGTCCCTTGCCCAGCGTGACCTGCAGCGCTCCCTCGCGCTGCCGGGCCTGCAGCGCCAAGGTGCCATAGGCAGTCGGCAGGCGATCCACTGCCAGCCCATCACCGGCCAACCATGACGGCGGGGTGCCCGGCAGCAGTGACAGCGCGTCATCGTCTTCGCGCATCAGCATTCCGAACAGCGTGCGCCCGTACTCCGCACCGATCCAGGTATGCGGCATGTCGCCGAGGTAGCGCGGGAAGCGCAGCCGCGAGTGCACCACCTCGGCCAGCACCTGCCATTCCAGCGGGCGGCGGTCATGCAGCAACCCCTGCAGCAGTTCGTCGGCAGCCTCGGGCTGGTCCAGATGTACGTAGCTCAGCACGTTGCGGATTTCATACGGCGTGTAGGCGTACAACGCGTCCGGCTCGCCGCGCTTGCGCACATCCTGCAGATACCGCGCGAACGTGGTGCGCAGTGCCTCCGCCGGCAGCACATCCTGCGCGCCGGTCGGGTCGAGTGCAATCGACACACCGGTCGGGTCGCCATCGCCAAGGTCGGCCGAAGAGGGAATGAAGTCGATGCCCTTCCACGCCATCGTGGCGCGGATCGAAGCGGCCAGCGCATCGTGCAGGGCGGCGTACTGTCCGCGCGCCCATGCTGCGGTTTCGTGATCGCCGAGCGACTCGGCCAACCACGCGCCGTCATGCCAGCCCTTCAGGCCCCAGTAGTCGTCCCAGTAGCTGTGCGTGGGCGACGGGTAGCCCTCGTGGCTGATCGATGGCGCCAGGATGCCGGCGAAACGCTCGGGCGCGGGCTGGCTGGCCATGTAGCCGGGCACCAGCGTGCGCTCGCGGAGTTCCTGCAGGAAGCGCATCGCCGCTTTCACTTTGGGCAGGTACGCGCGCACCGAATCCGGTCCTCCATCCAGCCGCGCGACGTCGGCAACCAAGGCGATGTACTGCCCTTGGCTGTCGTATTCGATATCCGAGCCGAAGCCGGTGTTGACGCTGCCGTCGTCATTGAGGATCGGCGAGACCAGACCGTTGGCGTGCACGCCGTGCTCGCTGTACCAGGCCAGGTAATCGCGCGCGACCTGGGATTCACCCATGCGCAGCAGCACCGCCGAGGTAGCCATGCCGTCGCGGATGAAGGAGCGGTTGTAGTTGCGCGGGCCGGGCTGCATCGCAGGGCCGGTCTGGTTGATCAGCATGTACGCGGCCTGCGCGCGCAGCATGTCCACGAGGGAGGGATCGGGCAGACGCAGCCCGACCTGGCCCAGGCGTGCCTGCCAGTCGTCCGATGCACGTTTGGCCAGCGCGTCGTACGCCGCATCGGGTGCGCGCGGGACGCCGGCTAGATCCAGCGGCGGGGCGTCGGGCAGCGCACCGTCCGTCGCAGAGGGTGCCGTGCCAAGCGGGAAGGCGACCACCACGGAGCGGCTGGCACCGGGTGCGAGCTGCACGCGGTAGGCCAGCGCTGCGGAGGCCAGGCCGTCGGTATCGCGTGCCTGCGTGGCGGCGGGCAAGGTGCCGCTGGCGATCGCCGCGGTGATCTCGCTGCTGCCGTCCGGGCCGAATGGTGCCGCGCCGGCAGCATCCACCGGCGTCAGCGACTGCAGCAGGGCGCGACCATTGATGCGTACGCGTTGCCCCTCGATGGCGACTTCGCGGATCGGTGAGAGGCCTCCGTTCTGCCACGGCGGATTCATCTGCATCGGCCGCACCGCCAAGGTCAGGGTGCCGTCGACGGGCGCACTGCCGGTGTTGCGCAGGCGGTGACGCACGAAGGTGACCGGCCGTCCGTCGAGCTCGACCGCGAACGCCTCGCTCTGCAGTTCAAGCCCGGGTTGTGGCGACCACGTCGCCGAGGGCATCGGCTTCCAGCCATCGCGCAGTGCGTGCTGCACCGGTTGGTCGGCAGCGCCTGCGGCCACACCGTCGGCATTGCGCCAGATCGGCTGCACCAGCGGTGCACCCTTGAAGGCCTCGATGTTGCCGTACTCGTCGAAGATCGATTTCTGCCGGCCGGCATGGATGCCGACCGCGGTCCAGTAGGTCTGCTGCAGGTGCAGCGAGGCCGGGAACAACGCGCGCTGCGCGCCACTGGCGGCGATCTGGTAGCGCTTCATCGGGGTCATCACCGCCTTCGGCCCGAGCAGGCGCAGGCGGTCGACCTGCGGCGTGTCGCCCTCCACCGTCAGCCGCAGCGCCGTGGCGGTCACGGCCGCAGTGCCGGCCAGCCAACTCTGCTGGCGTGCACCCGCCTGCGGATCGCGCGCAAGCTCCACCCAGCCACCCTGGGCATCACGTGCCTGCAGCCGTGCGGCGCCATGCGCGCCTGTCCAGTCCACGGCCAGGCCGGTGGTGGCCACGGCACGCGGCAAGGTGATCTCAAGCGTGTGCGTATCGTCCTTGCCACGTGGGATCGTGACCGCGCTGCCGCCTTGCCACAGCGCCGCGGCCTGGGCTGCATCCACACCGGCCACGCGCGCACTGGTGGTGCTGTCCAATGGCTCCAGTTCGAAGATCGACACGCCCCAGTCCGACGTGCGCTCCGGGCTCGCCAGGCGAAGGTAGCGGGCCTGGCGTGGCGCGAAGTAGAGCGTCTCGATACCGCCGAGTGAATCGCGCATGGTGTAAGCCGGCTGCCACTGCTGGCCGTCCAGCGAGGTCTGCAGGGTGTAACCCTCGGGATTGGAGACATCCCAGGTGATCTGCGCGCCGCTGAGCGTGCTCGGCGTGCCCAGATCCACCTGGAACCAGTGCCCGGGGCTGAAGGCGCCGCCGGTCACCGTCTTCGGGTCGCCATCGATCAGGTGGCTGACCGCCATCGCCGGCACCTGCTGGGAGGAACTGCTGGCCTGCCACTGGCTGCGCGGCGGCAGGGTCTGGGCGGCGGCGCCGAAGCTCAGCGCGAGCGCGGAGAAGAGCAGGGTACCGGCCATGACGCGGCGCGGCCGGTGCACAACAGTCGAACGGTCAGCATGCAGCCCCATCAATGCGCTCCTGATCTGAAACGGCCCCGACGGCGGGGTGGAGGTCACGCTAGCAGGGGCTGTAACCGTTTACATGACGCGTCGCAATACTGAACAGGCGTGTCGTCCAGGCTGAAACGGCACGGGCACCCGCAGGTGCCCGTGATGGTGCGTCACACAGCCATGTCAGGCGCGCGGCGAGAGCAGGTCGGAAAGGCCGATCGTCCTGTACATCTCGGTGCGCATCCGGTCGGCTACACCATTGACCACTTCGGCGCCGTCCTGCGACGGATCCACATGCACGCGGAACGGGCGCTTGCCATGCGGCAGGCCGACCACACGCACGATCTCGCGCGCGACCTGCTCGGGGTCGGCATCGGCCGGCTCCAGGCTGGCCAGGCCCTGCAGTGCCTGCTGGGCAACGCCGGCATACGGACCGTTCTCGTATTCGGCGGCGATGTCGGCATCCTCCGGCGTGCCCGAATGCGCGAAATGATTGGTGCCCTGGGTGAACGCGCCCGGCACCATGATCGTGGTCTCGATGCCCCAGCGCGCCAGTTCGGTTGAGTAGGCCACCGCCAACGCATCCATCGCGGCCTTCGCAGCGAAGTAGGGCGCGAGAAATGGCGGTGTGCCCCCGCGGGTGGAGGACGATCCGACCCACAGCAGCAGACCCCTGCCGCGCCCGCGCATGAAGGGCAGCGCAGCACGGTTGACCCGCTGCGTACCCAGCACGTTGACGTCGTACTGTTGCATCAGTTGCTCAGGCGTGAACGCCTCGGCCGGTCCAAACACCATGTGCCCGGCGTTGTGGATGATCACATCGAGCGTGCCCGCCTCGGCGAGTACCTGTGCAATGGCAGCGTTGCTGGAAGCCTCGGACTGCACGTCCAGTTCAACGGTGCGCAGGTCGGCGCGCTGCTGGGCGGCCCACGCGGCGATCTCGGCAACGCGTGCGGCATTGCGTCCGCCGATGTCGCGCATCGAGGCGTAGACGGTGTGACCGGCCTGGGCCAGGGCTTTGGCGCTCATCAGGCCGAAGCCGGAGGACGCGCCGGTGACAAGGATGGTGTGCGGCATGGGAATCTCCAGGTTGAAAAGGGGGCGGCGAGGGAGAAGGACAACTAGGGGGTGAGAGGGCGCGTGCTGTCGCGCAGGCGGCGGTAGAGCACGCGACCGGCATCCAGGTGGGGGGTGAAATCGAAGCCCTGGGCCAGCATCGCGTCCATGTCCTGCGCGGGAATCTGCATGACGTAGCTGTGGTCGTTGGCGACCAGTTCGAACGCCTCCGGGCCGAGCGACGCAGCGCTGAACCATTTGCCGGCATCGGCATGTCCGCTGCGCAGTACCTGGCCGCGGTAATGCAGTTCCCAGCCGCCATCCAGCAATACCCAGACGTCATCGCGGCCCTCGGCGGTAACGTTGCCGAGGATGGGGGCGCCGGCGCTCACCTCCCATTCCCGCGAATGGTCGATCACGTGGCGCAGCTGCGCGGTGGTCAACGCGGTGAAGAACGGGGTGTTGCGAAGCAGGTGCAGATAGGTGATGGACGGCTTCATGGCGGGGTGTGGCGAGGGCGTGCGCGCTTCGCACGACGCCGTCATGACGGTCGCGCAGAGCAGGGGCAGCAGCACGGCCAGGTGGCGGGGCGACATCCGGGCGACCTCAGGCCACGCCGCCGTTGGCGCGCAGGATCTGGCCATTGACCCAGCCGCCGTCCGGCCCGGCGAGGAAGGCAACCACGCCGGCGATATCGTCCGGCTGGCCGAGGCGTTCCAACGGCGGCATCCGCGCGAAGGTGTTGATCTGCTCTTCGGTCTTGCCGTCGAGGAACAGTGCGGTCGCGACCGGGCCCGGGGCCACCGCGTTGACGGTGATCGCGCGGCCGCGCAGCTCCTTGGCGAACACGTGGGTGAACGCTTCCACCGCGGCCTTGGTGCCGTTGTAGATCGCATAGCCCGGCAGATTCAGGGCCAGCGTGGTGCTGGACAGATTGATGATGCGGCCGCCGTCGTTGAGGCGCGTTGCCGCTTCGCGCAGGGTGTTGAACACGCCCTGGGTGTTGATCGCGAAGTTCTGCAGATACAGCGCGTCGCTGGTCTGCGCCAGCGGGGCGGTCTTGAGGATGCCGGCGTTGTTGACCAGCACATCGATGCGGCCCAGCTGCTGTTCAACCGTGGTGAACATCGCGCCGACCTGATCGGCCTGGGAGACATCGGCCTGGATCGCGATGGCGGACGCACCGCCGCGGGTCAACTCGGCGACGAGCGCATCGGCCTCGGCGGTGTTGGAGGCGTAGTTGAGGGCGACGGCGAAGCCATCGGCAGCCAGGCGCCGGGCGATGGCGGCGCCTATGCCGCGGGAGGCGCCGGTGATCAGGGCGACGCGGGAGGAGGTGGACATGGTGGGGCTTCCTTCAGTGGTGGGCACGGAAGGAAGGATGGATCATTCGGCGGCAGGGATAATCCTGCTAAAGTTGCGATCACAATTCCAATTGCTTTAATAATGGGTGGGTCATGGACCGCTTCCAGGAGATGCAGGTGTTCGTCCGGATCGCCGAACGCCAGAGCTTCACCCTGGCGGCCGAGGATCTGCAGATTCCGCGCGCCACGGTGACCAACCTGATCAAGCGGCTGGAGCAGCGCATCGGCGTGCGCCTGCTGGAACGGACCACTCGTCAGGTGCGCATGACCCATGACGGCGAGGCTTACTACCATCGCTGCGTGCGGTTGCTGACCGATCTGGAAGAAACCGAAAGCGCCTTCCGCGATGCCCCGCCCAAGGGGCTGCTGCGGGTCAATCTGCAGGGCACGCTGGCCCGGTACGTGGTGATGCCGGCCATGGGCGAATTCCTTGCACGCTATCCCGGCATCACCCTGCACGTGGGCGAGGACGACCGCTTGGTGGACTTGGTCCGCGAGGGCGTGGACTGCGTGCTGCGCGCGGGCGTTCTGCAGGATTCGTCGTTGATCGGCCGGCAGGTCGCGCTGCTGGAGCAGGTCACCGTGGCCAGCCCCGCGTATCTGGCGCGCGAGGGTGTGCCGACCCGCCTGGACGATCTCGCGCAGCACTACGCGGTTGATTACGGCCCCGGCGGCGCGCACTCGGCCGGCTTAGATTTCCTGCTTGATGGCGACGTGGTGGAGCGGCAGCTGCAGTCGCGCATCTCGGTGACGGGCGCTGACCTGTACACCGGCGCGGCGCTCTCGGGGCTGGGCTTGATCCAGGTGCCGCGCTATCGCATTGCGCAGGCGCTTGCCGAGGATCAGCTGCGCATCGTGCTCGCGGATCACCCGCCACCGCCGATGCCGGTGTCCGTGCTGTATCCGCAGAACCGGCAACTGTCCGCCCGCGTGCGGGTGTTCGCGCAATGGCTGGCCGCGTTGTTCGAACGCGCTGCGGGCACCGCAGCATCCCCCTGACAGCAGATCGTCATGCCACCGCCGCCGCGAACTATTCGCGCAGCCAGCATCGGTCGGAGGAGGCGACAACGCCCTGTCACGCGTTGTCGCTTTCGTGATGCACTGCGCTGGGCGGTACGGGACCGGTCTGCGATAGTCGAGATATATCTATTACGCGCGTTGGATTGATGCTCCATCCACAAGAGTTGTCCGCGGCGCAGATCAGCGAGGTGCTGGCCGAGGTGTTCGGTGTGCGTGCCAGCACGGTGCTGCAGCGCGCAGGTGGGGCCGATGCAGGCGCGACGGTGTACCAGGTGGCGGGCCCGGACGGCGCGCGCTGGTGGCTCAAGTGCCGCCGCTATGCCGTGGACCCGGTCGTGTGGGAGGTGCTGCACCACCTGCGCGACCGCGTCGGCCTGCGCGAAGTGATCGCACCGCTGCCCACGCGCGATGGGGCGGCGGCAGCGAGCTGGGCGGGTTTGCAGTGGACCCTGTTCCCGTATGTCGACGCGTTCTCCGGTTTCGAGGAGGCGCTCTCGCGTGCGCATTGGCAGCGGCTCGGGCGCGTCCTGCGCCAGGTTCACGACGTGCCGCTGCCGGCCGAGCTGTCCGATCGCCTGCGTTGCCCTGGCTTCGACGACGACACCGCCGTGGAGCGGGTGGGCGCGTGGCTGCAGCGGGCCGACGCACGGATACCGGTGCGCGATGCACTGGGTGAGGAGTACCTGGCGCTGTGGTGCCGCCACCGCCAGCGTATCGAGGCGATCTGGCAGCGCTGCCGCGAGCTGCGTGCGCGTATCGGTGAGGGACGCACTTCCCGCGTGCTGTGCCACGCTGATCTGCACGCGGGCAATGTGCTGGTCGGGCCGGAGGACGGTGTCTATCTGATCGACTGGGACGAGATGGTGCTGGCGCCGCGCGAACGCGATCTGATGTTCGTCGGCGCCGGCATCGGTGGTCGTTGGGGGCGCGAGCAGCCGCCGGGATTCGCGGAAGGCTACGGGCCGGTCACGGTGGATCCGCTGCGGGTTGCCTACCACCGCCACTGGCGGATCCTGCAGGACCTGCAGGAGTTCCATGATCTGCTGCTCGAACCCGGCGCCACCGCGCGCCCACCTGCACAGCGACGCCAGGCGCTGCGCTACATGGCCGAGCAGTTCGCGCCCGGCAACGTGGCCGATTGTGCGACCCGTGCGTGGCAGGCCGCGCAGGGCTGAGGCTGCAGCCCAGTGAATGTTCGTACGCGGGCTGCCGCGGATCTGACCGCACCCGTCGCGTGCTGACCGAGCCGACCTCCTATCGCTCCCGCGCATCACCCCATGCGCGGGTCTATTCCCCCGGCTTGGCGGCCGCCGTGACTGCCTGCGACTTCGCCCGGCGTGCCAGTACCGCTTCGCGGTGGGCGATGTAGGCATTCGCGCCGAGGATGATGCCGGCGCCGATCACGGTCCAGCGGTCCAGCGTTTCGTTGAACAGCAGCCAGCCCAGCAGGCTCACCAGCGGCAGCTGCATGAAGCTGATCGGGGTCAGCGCGGAGACCTCGCCCAGACGCAGCGCACGGGTCCACAGCAGCTGGCCCAGCGTACCGAGTACGCCGGTCGCGACCAGCCAGACCCACGCCAGGCCGGTCGGCCAGACCCACACGAACAGCGCGGGCACCAGTGACAGCGGCACCCAGAAGACATAGGTGTAGAACACCACCGTATCGGCGCTGTCCACGCGGGTGAGCTGCTTGATCTGGATCGCCACCAGCGAGCTCAGTACCGCGGCGCCCACGGCCACCAGGGTGCCGGGGGTGAAGGTGGTCGAGCCCGGGCGCACGATGATCAGCACGCCGATGAAGCCGATGATCACCGCCGCCCAGCGGCGCATGCGCACGGTCTCCCCCAGCCACAGCACCGCGGCGATGGTGACGAACAGCGGCGTGGAGTAGGAGAGCGAGATCGCCTGGGAGATCGGCAGGTGCCCGATCGCCCAGAACGCGCACAGCATCGAGGCCAGCCCGATCGCACTGCGCAGGAAGTAGCGCGGCAGCTGCTGGGTCTTCAGCGGTGCGCTGCCCGGGCGGATCAGCATCGGCAGCAGCGCCAGCAGGCCGAAGGCGTTGCGGAAGAACGCCACTTCCTGGGTCGGCACGTAGCGGGTGGCGTAGCGGATCGCGATCGCCATCAGGCCAAAGGCCAAGGTACTGCCGAGCATCAGCAGGGCGGCCCGCAGCGGCGTGGCCACCGGTAACGCGGGGGCGGGGTTCACCACTGTGCGCCGATCAGCCTGGGCTCCGGTTCGATCGGCACGCCGAACTTCTCCACGACCGAGGCGGAGATCCGCCGCGCCAGTGCGAGCAGTTCTTCACCGGTGGCCTGGCCATGGTTGACCAGCACCAGTGCATGGCTCGGCGCCACGCCGGCATCGCCATCGCGGTAGCCCTTCCAGCCGCAGCTCTCGATCATCCAGGCTGCGGAAATCTTGCGGCGGCTGTCGTCGTCGGCCGGGAACACCGGCAGCTCGGGGAAGTGCTGCAGCAGCACCTCCACCTGTTCCAGCGGCAGGATCGGGTTCTTGAAGAAGCTGCCCGCATTGCCGAGCACGTCCGGATCGGGCAGCTTGCGGCGGCGGATGTTGATCACCGCGTTGGCCACATCGGCGGCCACCGGCAGTTCCACGCCCATCGCCTCCATTTCCTCGGCGATCCCGGCATAGCCCAGGCGCAGGCCATGCAGCAGCGGCAGACGCAGTTCGATCGCGGTGATCAGGTAACGGTCCGGGTCGTGCTTGAAGATGCTGTCGCGGTAAGCGAACTGGCAGCCTTCCGCATCAAGGCGCACCCAGTCGTTTTCGTGTCGGTCCCAGGCATCCACGGCCTGGATGAACTCGCCGACCTGCGCGCCATAGGCGCCGATGTTCTGGATCGGCGAGGCGCCGGCGGTGCCCGGGATCAAGGCCAGGTTCTCCAGCCCGGACAGCCCGTTCTGCAACGACCACATGACCAGCCCATGCCAGTTCACGCCGGCACCGGCGCGCACGATGGTGTGGTCGGCGCGGTGCTCCAGAATCTCGATGCCGCGGTTGGCGAACACCAGTACGGTGCCTTCCACGTTGTCGGCGATCAATACATTGCTGCCGCTGCCCAGCACCAGCAGCGGTTGTTCGGCGACGCGCGGGAGGGCAAGTACCTCCGGCAGCACGGAAGGATCGAACACCTCCAGCAGCTGCGCAGCGGTGGCGTCGACGTGGAACGTGTTGAGCGCCTTCAGCGAGGCGTTTTCAGTGATGGCCCAGGCAGTCATGGCGTCGTTCACAGCGGTGCCACCGCGCCGCGGCTGGGCGCCTCTCTGCGGCGGCGGATCGCTTCCACGCACTCGTGCACCAGTTCCGGACCACGGAAGATCAGGCCGCTGTAGCATTGCACCAGCGCGGCGCCGGCCGCCATTTTGGCGACCGCATCCGCGCCGGATTGAATACCGCCGACGCCAATGAGCGGCATCGACTCGGGCAGGCGCGCACGCAGGCGGCGCAGCACCAGGGTGGACTGGCCCAGCAACGGCGCGCCGGACAAGCCGCCGGCTTCATTAGCACGCGGGTCACCGGCCACCGCACTGCGGTCGATGGTGGTGTTGGTGGCGATCACGCCGTCCACCTTGAGCTCACCGAGCACGCGCGCTGCGGCGTCAATATCGCGGTCGCTCAGGTCCGGGGCCACCTTGACCAGCATCGGCACGCGCTTGCCGTGCTTGGCGGCCAGGCTTTCCTGGCTCTCGCGCAGCTGCGAAATCAGCTGGCGCAGGGCGGTCTCTTCCTGCAGCTCGCGCAGGCCGGCCGTGTTCGGCGAGGAGATGTTGACGGTGATGTAGTCAGCCAGCGGATACACCTTTTGCAGGCAGTGCTGGTAATCGTCGAACGCCTGTTCGTTCGGGGTGTCCTTGTTCTTGCCGATGTTGATGCCGAGCAGGCCGGTGCGGCGCTTGGCGCGCTCGACATTGCGCACCAGCGCATCCACGCCCAGGTTGTTGAAGCCCATGCGGTTGATGATGGCCTGGTGCTCCGGCAGCCGGAACAGGCGCGGTTTCGGGTTGCCGGCCTGCGGGCGCGGGGTGATCGTGCCGATCTCCACGAAGCCGAAGCCCAGGGCCAGCAGCGCATCGATGTGCTCGCCGTTCTTGTCCAGGCCGGCAGCCAGGCCCACCGGATTCGGGAAACTCACTCCGAACGCGTTGGTCGGCAGCGGGTCGATGCGGCGGCCCATCAGCGGCGTGGTGCCGGTGCGATAGGCCAGGTCCAGCGCGCTCAGACCAAGGCCGTGGGCGCGTTCTGCATCAAGGGCGAACAGGAAGGGGCGGGCAAACGAGTACATGGCGTTCAATCAGTCCAGCGTGCCGACAAAGGCACGGGTTTGGTATTCAAAAGCGATCTGGCCGTCCACCGCATGGGCGTCGAACAGCTGTTGCAGCGCGGCCAGCATCGGCGCGTGGCGCGGGTGACCGGCCTGCGGTGCATACGAAGAGGAGAGCAGGCGGCCACGCAGGCCATCCAGGTCCATGCGCTGCACGTTCGGCAGCCGGGCCATGCCGCGCAGGCCCTCGCCGAACCACGCACGCATGGTGTCATCGTCCTGGTAGCGCTCGGCCACCTCGGTGTAGTCGGTGCCGAACTCGAGCAGCAGTTGCTCATAGCCGATCAGGAACGGGGAGGCATCGAGCAGGCGCGAATTCCAGAACACCAGCGCCATGCCTTCGGGCTGCAGGATGCGCGCCCATTCGCGGCGCACTGCAGTGGTATCGAACCAGTGGAAGGCCTGCGCTGCGGCGACCAGACCCACGCTGTTGTCGGCCAGGCCGGTCGCTTCGGCGGTGCCGTCGGCCACCTTCAGGCGCAGATAATCCGGCGCCAGCAGATGCTCGGCCGCCTCGCGCATCGCCGCATTCGGCTCCACTGCGATGACCGGGTGGCCGGCGGCCAGGAACAGTCGGGTGGAAATGCCGGTGCCGGCGCCGATATCGGCGACCAGGGTCTCGGTGGGAACACCGATGTCCTGGTGCAGCCAGTCCAGCAACGCCGGGGGATAGTCGGGACGGTAGCGGACGTAGTCGACAACCCGACTGCTGAAGCGTTCGGTCGAATCCGAGCGGCTCATGTGCACCTCACGATTGGGTAGCGGCAAACCAGGCCAGTCCGCCGAAGAACAACAGCACCACCACCAGGGCAAGCAGGCTGCCGATCACGATGATCCAGCCCAGGATCAGGCCGGCCAAGGCCATGCCGTCGCCTTCCAGCTCCAGCGGGCGGCGCCGGATCTCCGCGCGGGCCAGGTGCCCGGTGATGATCGCTGCGATGCTGCCGATGAAGGGCAGGGCGGTCCAGCCGAGGATGCCCATGATCAGGCTGACCACGGCCATGGCACTGGTTTGTCGGGGCGGAAGGCTCATGCAGGTCCTGGTCGCGGTGGGGTGGTTCGATGATAGGGCCAGCGGCGGGTTTATCCCATCAGGACCTGGCCACCATCCACATTCAAGGTATGCCCGGTGATCCAGCCCGCCAGCGGCGAGCACAGGAACAGCGCGGCGTTGGCGATGGCCGCCGGCTCGCCGAAGCGGCCAAACGGGATCTTCGCCAGGGTGTTTCGATACAGCTCCGGGTCCTGCTCGCGCCGACGCGCCCACAGCCCATCCTCGAACTCGATCGAGCCGGGGGCGATGGCGTTCACGCGGATCCGCTGTGGCGCCAGGGCCAGGGCCTGCGAAGTGGTGTAGTGCATCAGCGCGGCCTTGGCCGCCGCATACGGCGCGCCACCCGGGCGCGGCTGCTGGGCAGCGATCGAGGCCAGGTTGAGAATGCAGGCATCACTGGACTGCTGCAGCCAAGGCAGCGCCAGCCGCGAGGCACGCACGGCCGCCATCAGGTCGACGTTCAAGCTGGCTTCCCAGCCCGCCTCATCGTCGGTCATGCCGTAGCCGGTCGCGTTGTTGACCAGCACGTCGACGCCGCCCAAGGCCTGAGCAGCATCGGCCAGCCAGCGGCCGATGTCGCCCAGCTGGGAGAGGTCGGCCGTGGCCGTATGCACGGCCAGGCCGAGCGCGCCGGCATCCGCACGCAGCGCGGCCAGACCGGCCTCACCGCGTGCGCAGACCGAAACGCGGGCGCCTGCCGATGCAAACGCCAGCGCCATCGCGCGCCCGATGCCCTTGCTGCCACCGGCAATCAGCACCCGGCGCCCGGTGAACTCCAGGCGTGGGCCGGCGGGCAGGTGGGGCGCGGGGTCCATCACAGGTCGAACTTGATGCCTTGGGCCAGCGGCAGCGAATCGGAGTAGTTGATGGTGTTGGTCTGGCGGCGCATATAGACCTTCCAGGCATCCGAGCCGGACTCACGGCCACCGCCGGTGTCCTTCTCGCCACCGAACGCACCGCCGATCTCCGCACCGGAGGTGCCGATGTTGACGTTGGCGATGCCACAGTCCGAACCGGCTGCCGAGAGGAAGCGCTCGGCGGTCTTCAGGTTGGTGGTGAAGATCGAGGACGACAGGCCCTGCGGCACGCCGTTCTGCATGTCGATCGCTTCGTCCAGCGTGCTGTACTTCATCACGTACAGGATCGGGGCGAAGGTCTCGTGCTGGACGACCTCATCGCTGTTCTTCAGGCCGGTCACGATGGCCGGCAGCACGAAGTTGCCGGCGCGGTCGAGGCGGGTGCCACCGGTCTGCACGGTGCCGCCGCTGGCCTTGGCCTTCTCGATCGAGGCCAGGAACTGCTGCACGGCGCCGTCGCTGTTGAGCGGGCCCATCAGGTTGGCCGGGTCGGTCGGATCGCCGATCTTGCCTTCCACCTGCTTGTACGCCTTGATCAGCGTGGCCAGCACGTCGTCATGGATGGATTCGTGCACGATCAGGCGGCGCGTGGTGGTGCAGCGCTGGCCGGCGGTACCGACCGCGCCGAAGACGATGCCCGGGACCGCCAGCTTCAGGTCGGCGGTTTCATCCAGGATGATCGCGTTGTTGCCACCCAACTCCAGCAGGCAGCGGCCGAGGCGATGCGCGACCTTCTCGGCGACCTGACGGCCGACCTGGGTCGAGCCGGTGAAGCTGATCAGCGGCACGCGCTTGTCGGCCACCATCTTCTGCGACAGTTCGGTGCCGGCATCGTTGATCAGGAAGAACAAGTCCGGGAACCCACCGTCACGCAGCGCTTCATTGCAGATGCGCATGGAGGCGATCGCGGTCAGCGGCGTCTTGTTGGACGGCTTCCACAGGCAGATGTCGCCGCAGATCGTGGCCAGGAACGAGTTCCAGGCCCACACCGCGACCGGGAAGTTGAACGCACTGATGATGCCGACCAGGCCGAGCGGCTGGTACTGCTCGTACATGCGGTGGCCCGGGCGCTCGGAATGCATCGTGTAGCCATAGAGCATGCGACTCTGGCCCACGGCGAAATCGGCGATGTCGATCATCTCCTGCACTTCGCCATCGCCCTCGGGCTTGCTCTTGCCCATCTCCAGCGCGACCAGCGAGCCCAAGGCATCCTTGTTGGCGCGCAGGGCTTCGCCACACAGGCGCACGGCTTCGCCACGGCGCGGGGCCGGGGTGGTGCGCCAGACCTTGAAGGCTTCCTGGGCGCGGGCCACGATGGTTTCGTAGTCGGCGTCGGTGGTCGCGTAGACCTCGGCGATGGCTTCGCCGGTGGTCGGGTTCACCGGGGTGATCACACCGGCATCGGTGGCCGAGGACCATTCGCCGTTGCCAAGGTAGGTGCCAGCGTTGGTCGCGTCGAGGCCGAGGGCCTTGAGCAGGTCAGAGGACATGCAAACTCCTGTTGCGTTGCGTTTGTAAGGCGCTGGCCGCTGGCAGGGTGGGGGGCGGCAAGCTGAACCCCGAATGGTAACAGAGGGGGGCAATGCCTTATCTGGCGGTGCAGCGCAAGGATCGGCAGACGCCCATGGCGGCAGGAACCCGCGCGGCCGGCGATGGCGCCAAAGCATTCGATGCTGGTGACCCCGGCCCGATTCGAACGGGCGACCTTCCCCTTAGGAGGGGGACGCTCTATCCAGCTGAGCTACGGGGCCAAAACGGCCTGCAAGGATACAGGCAAACAGGCCCCCCTGCAGCCGGGCGTGCATCCACACGCGTGTTGCCCGCTCAGACGAGGCGGGCGTTGGGGGTTCTCATCCTCCGGTGGCCGCAGCGTTCTGCGGCAGCGGAGGGTACGCCGGCTACGGTGCTTTTGGGCGCTCGTAATCCTGGGGTCTGGCAGTGTGTTCCGCCTCCGGCATGTCCTTGTCCTTCCAGCGGGCGTCATCGTTCCTCAGCGTGTCCGGCGTGTGGCTTTTCTGCTGGTCATCTTCTTTGGTAGCCGGTGCTCGCGGTGCAGTGGTCATGACATCTCCTCGTTGATCAGCGATCCAGCGTCTGTTTGCCGGCCGTACCGTGCTGGCCGAAGTCTGGCTGGGTAATGCCGTCGTCCTCGCGCACGCCGTCCGGCTCA
Source organism: Stenotrophomonas sp. PS02301 (assembly GCF_029959485.1). NCBI lineage: Bacteria > Pseudomonadati > Pseudomonadota > Gammaproteobacteria > Lysobacterales > Lysobacteraceae > Stenotrophomonas > Stenotrophomonas sp. PS02301. Next base: position 45,079 of record NZ_JASCOO010000009.1, on the reverse strand, counting down.
CCTTCACCGGCTTTGCCTCCCTTGCCGTGGCCGTGCTGGTTGTAGCCCTCGTTCTCGGTCTTCAGGTGCTCCGCATCCGGATCTTTCGCGTCCTTGTCGTCCTTAGGCGGCTTGGCCGCCACGAACGGAGAGATCGGGTCACTGGCCGGGAAGGTCTCTTCCAGCGCTTCGTCGTGGTTCTCCGAGGTGCGCTGCTTGTCGACCGTGCCTTCGGCCGGTGGGCAGGTGTGCGTGGCGTGGGCGTCTTCGGTGGAGGCGGGCGGGGTCTTGTCGTGCTGCATGGCGTGTCTCCTGCGCGAACGGGTAGGGCGGTGATGCCTCGACGCTAGCCCTGGCGCTGTTACGAAGCGGCAGGGATCCCGTGAAGGGCGGGTGCTCCCACCGGCTTCACTTCGGACTTCCTATCGTCCAGACCTCGCCACACAGAGGCTGCCGCGATGCATGAGATGTTCGAGCTGGGAATGGAATGGTGGGAGTTCGTGGTCCGCGCGGTTGCGGTATATGTGGTGGTCCTGCTGCTGACCCGTATGAGCGGCAAGCGCTCGATGGGGCAGTCCACGCCGTTCGACATCCTGGTGATCGTGCTGCTGGGCACGGCGGTGCAGAACTCGCTGATCGGTGAGGACACTTCGCTGCCCGGCGGGCTCATCCTGGCCGCGACGCTGATCGGTCTGAACTGGTTCGTCGGCTTTCTGGGTGCGCGCAGCAAGCGCCTCAACGAGATCGTGGAGGGCGTGCCGGTGGTGCTGGCGCGGCACGGTACGATCTACTGGGAGCAGGTGAAGCGCTGCAATGTCAGCCCGGCGGATCTGGAAGTGGCGATGCGCGCCAACGGCTGCGAGGGCTTCGGGCAGGTGGAGCTGGCGGTGCTGGAAACCTCCGGCGAGATCACGGTGCACAAGCGCCGCGCCGAAGGCGATGACTGAGCGGGAGCGTTCGCCGGTCACTCTCGCCCTCGCTGGATGTTGACGGTGTACCGCGTAGCGTCGTGCGCAGTCCCACAACAGGAACACGCGCGATGCACATGCCACTGGACAGTGAAACGACGGCCCGATGCGATGAGGTGATCGCCCAGGTGCCGGACCCGACCCCGGAACCCGTGCCGCCCGCGCCGCCAGTGGAAGAACCGGGCCGTGGTGATCCGCCTGCGCAGGAGCCGCCGCAGGAGATCCCACCGGAGGGCGACCCGGCACCTGCATCGCCGCCGCAGGAACTGCCGCCGGATCCGGAGGCGCCTTCGGCGCCCTCGGTGGAGTAGGCGAACCACGCATGAGGCGCTGGCCGCGCCCGCAGAATGAATGATTCAGTCCACATGCCCTGCGAAGCGCATGCGCTCCAGCCTCTGCAGTGCGACGCGTTCACCCGGATAGACACGCCGCACACGTTGCGGTCACGACGCTGCCACGCCGTACCACGTACCACAGAGGTACTTGGACACGGAGTTTGCTATGCGCGCACTGACTTACCACGGCAGCAAGGATGTACGGGTCGATACCGTGCCCGATCCCGCACTCGCTGCCCCGGACGACATCATCCTGCGCGTCACCGCCACCGCGATCTGCGGCTCGGACCTGCATCTGTACCGCGGCAAGATCCCGGATCTGCACACCGGTGACGTGCTCGGCCATGAGTTCATGGGCGTGGTGGAGGAGGTGGGCGCTGGCGTGATGGATCTGCGCCCGGGCGACCGCGTGGTGATCCCGTTCGTGATCGCGTGCGGCGAATGCTTCCACTGTCGCCTGGCCGAGTTTGCTGCCTGCGAGACCACCAATACCGGCAAGGGCGCCGCCGTGAACCAGAAGGGCATCCGCCCGCCGGCGGCGCTGTTCGGGTACAGCCATCTCTATGGCGGTGTATCGGGTGGGCAAGCGGAGTTCGTGCGTGTGCCGAAGGCCAATGTCGGGCCGTTGCGCATTCCCGATGCGCTCGCCGATGAGCAGGTGCTGTTCCTCTCCGACATCCTGCCGACCGGCTACCAGGCGGCGATCAACGCAGGGGTGAAGCCGGGCTCCACGGTGGCGATCTTCGGTGCCGGCCCGGTCGGGCTGATGAGTGCGGCATGTTGCCGCCTGCTGGGCGCGGAGACCATCTTCATGGTCGACCATCTGCCGTATCGCCTGGCCTTCGCGCAGCAGACCTACGGCGTGACCCCGATCGATTTCACCCAGGTGGAGGATCCGGCGGAATACATCATCACCCAGACCAACGGCCGCGGCGTGGATGCCACGATCGAAGCGGTCGGCTTCGAGGCGGAGGGCAGTGCGCTGGAATCGGCGCTGACCACGCTCAAAGTGGAAGGCAGCAGCGGCGTGGCGATCCGCCAGTGCATCGCCGCGACCCGTCGCGGCGGCACGGTGAGCATCCCGGGGGTGTATGCCGGTTTCATCCACGGCTTCCTGCTCGGCGATGCGTTCGACAAGGGCCTGACCTTCAAGATGGGCCAGACCCACGTGCAGAAGCTGATGCCCGAACTGCTCGACCATATCGGCGAAGGCCGGCTGGATCCGGGCGTGATCGTGACGCACCGGCTGTCGCTGGAAGACGCGGTGCGTGGCTACGAGATCTTCGACCGCAAAGAGGAGGATTGCCGCAAGGTGATCCTGACGCCCTGACATGAATGCCGTGGCTTCTCTTGTACCGCCGGCGGCACCGCAGCCGGTGACCGATGGCGATGACCTGCAGGCGCAGGCGCGTGCGTGGATCGAACATCAACCCTCGTTGTCGCGCCCCGGCAGTGGGGACACGTTGCTGCGCTGGCAGGCGTTGGCGCATATCGCCGCGCGCGATCTCTGCCTGGCCAAGGTGCTGGAAGCGCATTACGACGCGCAGGCGATCCTGGAGGAACTGGGCGCCTCGGTGCCGGACCGCGATCGGTTGGGCGCCGTATGGGCGGCCGAAGGGCCGGCGGCGACCCTGCGCTTTGATCGGGCCAGCGGCACGCTGTCCGGTAACAAGCCATGGTGCTCTGGTGCCGGCTGGGTGGACCATGCCCTGGTGACGGTGCGCGATGACGGGCGCTCGCGGCTGTTCCTGGTGCCGGTGCGCCGCGCCAGCGTGAGTTTCCTGCCACAGACGTGGCAGGCCACGGGCATGGGGCGGGTGCCGAGCGGGACCGCCCGTTTCGACCAGGTGCCGGCCGTCGAGGTTGGCGCGGCGGACGCCTATCTGCAGCGTCCGGGGTTCTGGCATGGCGGTGCAGGCATCGCGGCGTGCTGGTTCGGCGGCGCGAGCGCGTTGGCTGAGCCCTTGCTGCATAGCGTGCGGGCCGATGAACCGGGCACGACGGCCGGCCTGCTCGGTGAGATCGACCTGGCGTTGTCGCCGTGCGCCTCGCTGTTGCGTGAGCTGGCCGCGTTGATCGATGCGCAGCCCGAGCTGCCGCATCAGCGGGAGATCGTGCGGGCGCGCAGCGCGGTGGAGCGCGCCGCCTCCCTCACGCTGGATCGGGTGGGCAGGGCGCTGGGGCCTGGTCCGATGTGCATGGACCCGGCGCACGCCCGGCGCTGGGCCGACCTGACGGTGTTCATCCGGCAGAGTCATGCCGACCGCGACTGGCAGCATCTTGGCAACCTGATGCACCGCGAGGGCCGCACGTGGACGCTGTGAATCGTCAGATCGAAGGCGGCGGCGTGACCGAAGCGCAGTGGGCGGCATCGCCGTGGTTGCAGGCGCTGCCGCTGGCGTCCCTTGCGGCGCTGTTCGGCGATGCGCGGCGGCTGGTGGTGGTGTCGCCGCATCCGGACGATGAAGTGTTGGCATGCGGCGGCCTGATGGCGCTTGCGCACCACGCCGGCTTGGCCATCACGGTGATCTCGGTGACGGACGGCGAAGCCTGCTATCCCGATCAACCTGCGTGGTCGCCCGAGCGGCTGCGCGTGGCCCGTGCCGCTGAGCTGGACGACGCGCTGCACTGCCTGGGCTTGGCGAGTGCAGCGCGGATCGCCTGGCACATCGGCGATGGCGCGGTGACGGCCAACGAGGCATGGATCGGCGAGCAGCTGGCGGCCCTGCTGCAGCCGGATGATCTGGTGTTGGCACCGTGGCGCTTGGATGGGCATCCGGACCATGAAGCGGTCGCGCGTGCCTGCGTGCAGGCCTGCACCGCGCGCGGCGCCGCGTTGAAGGAATACCCGGTGTGGGGCTGGCATTGGCTGGACCCGCAGGCGGCACCGACGGCCTGGGCGCCCGCCACGCGCTATGCGCTGGAGGACGACCTGCTGGGCTGCAAGCGCGATGCCATCCAGCAATTCGTGACCCAGACCGGCGCGGTGCCGGGGCTCGAGTGCGAGCCCATCCTGCCTGCCGCTGTGCTGCAGCGGTTTGAACGGAACTACGAGGTATTGATTGGATGAGCGATGTCGCCTACTTCAACGCGCTGTACGAGAACGAGGATCCCTTCCAGTACCGCACCCGCTGGTACGAACAGCGCAAGCGCGCGCTCACCCTTGCAAGCCTGCCGCGCGAGCGCTTTGGCCGTGGCTGGGAGCTGGGCTGCTCCAACGGGGTGCTGACCGCGGCCTTGGCCGAGCGCTGCGATCACCTGCTCGCCACCGATCTGAGCGAAGGCGCTGTCGTCGCGGCGCAGGCGATGACCCGGCGCCACGCGCACGTTTCCATCGAGCAGGCGCGCCATCCTCAGGACTGGCCAGCAGGCACGTTCGATCTGATCGTGCTCGGTGAAATGGGCTACTACCTCTCACAAGACGACATGCGTCAGGTGGCGGCGCAGGTGGTTCAATCGCTCACGCCGCAGGGCGTGGTGATCGCCTGCCATTGGCGCGTGCCGTTCGAGCAGGCGCGTTGCAGCGCCGCGTTCGTGCACGCGCAGTTTGATGACAGCCTGCCCCGCCTGTTCTCGTATCGTGACGAGGACATGCTGCTGGAAGGCTGGTCGGCCGAGACCACCTCGGTGGCCGAACACGAGGGCCTGCGATGATTGCCGTGACCGTTCCCGCGCACAACGAGGAACAATTGATCGCGGCCTGCCTGCAGTCGCTGCAGGTGGCCGCGTTGCATCCCGCGCTGCGTGGCGAGCCGGTGGTGATCGTGGTCGCCCTTGATCGCTGCAGTGACGCGACCGAGTGGATCTGCCAGCGCATGGGGGTGGAGGTGGTGACTGTGGAGGCGGGCTGTGTCGGCGTCGCGCGCGCGGCGGCGAGTGAGCGCGCGTTGGCACTGGGGGCTCGCTGGATCGGCTGCACCGACGCGGACAGCGCGGTGCCGCCGGACTGGCTGGCGCGCCAGCTGCAATGCGGTGCGAATGCCTTCTGTGGCGTGGTGGCGGTGGGCGATTGGCTGGACTACCCGCAGGCCGTGCGCGAGCAGTTCCTGCAGCGCGAGCATGCGGTGGATGGGCACCCGCACGTACACGGCGCGAACATGGGCTTCAGCGCGTTGGCCTACCGGCAAGCCGGCGGCTTCGCGCCGCTGGCAACCGGTGAGGACGTTGCGCTGATCCAGGCCATGTACGGCGCTGGCATGCAGGTGGCGCGGCTGGCCAGCCCCCGGGTGATCACCAGCGCACGCCGGCACGCGCGTGCACCGCACGGGTTCAGTGACTTCCTGCGCCGCCTGGAACAGCGCGTTGGCTTGGCGGCAGATGAGGTGGTGAGCGACGTGCCGCCGCTGTCACTGCTGGCGCGCTGATGGCCCCCATCGATCTGCTCGGCTGGGCGGCGACCGCCGTGCTGATCGCCACGCTGTGGCGGCAGATCTGGAAGCAGTGGACGGCCGAGGATGCGCAGGCGGTATCGACGTGGTTGTTCGTTGGCCAGATCACTGCCTCGGTATTGTTCATTGCGTACAGCGCGGCGACCGGATCGATCGTTTTCGTGGTGACCAATTCGCTGATTCTGCTCACGGCGGTCACCGGGCAATGGCTGTCCTGGGTCAAGCGCAGACGGGCGGGGAAGTAACACGTATTTCGCGCCTCGACGACGCGCCGTGCACATCTGCCGCGCAGTGCGTTGAGCTCTCTGAACACTCGCATTTCAGTGTCACGCCGACTTCATGGCCAATGCGGAAAAGTCGACTCACCCCGACAACAACACACGGGCCAAACCGGACCAACAGGAGTACATCGCAGTGAATACCGAATCGAAGACCGCGCATAACTTGAACGACCTGATCGAAATCGCCCGCGATGGCCAGGAGTTCTACACCGAGGCCGCAGGCAAGGTCGAAGATGCCGAGTTGGCGGCGCTCTTCACCCGTATCGCCGGTGTCAAGAATGAGATCGTCCGCTCGCTGAGCGCCACCGTTGTCGCCGCTGGCGGCAAGCCGGCCGACCATGGCACCTTCGTCGGTTCCATGCAGCAGTTCTACGGCAAGGTGCGCGCCACCCTGGGCGACAAGCAGTACGGCTACGTGGCCGAGCTGGAAGAATCCGAGGATCGCCTGCTGAAGGCGTTCAAGGACACCCTGACCGACGCCGACACCTCGCCGGCCGCGCGCCAGGAAGTCCAGCGTCTGCTGCCGCAGGTGCAGGAGTGCCATGCCGTCATGCGCGACCGCAAGCACGCCATGAAGCACTGAGTTCCAGTCGCTTCCTGAAGCGGTATCCAGACAGCCCCGGCACTGCCGGGGCTGTCTGTTTGTGTCCGGCAGGCGCGGTGGCGGCCAAGGTCCAGACGGCGCCGAACGGTAGTGGGGGAATTGGTGCATACTCGGGACAAAGAGCCGCTTGGATTTGTCATGGAACACATGCGTTGGCTGACGCTTCGTCTCAGCAACAATCAATCCATCGGCCCGAAGGTGCTGATGGACCTGTGGGCCAACGCGTGCGAGACCAATCAGTCCTCGGTGACCCGCGAAACGCTGCCCGGGAAATCGACCTCCTACGCCCTGCACGCGCCGACCTCGCTGGCCTACCCCAAGCGCGCGGAGCTGCGCATGCGCAAGCTGCTGGAAGAGGCTGGATACACGTTCACGCTCGGCTCGCTGGCCGACCGCCCGGCACCGCAGCCGGTGCGCTTCCGCTGACGCCGTTCACCGGCGGCGCATTCATTCATTCTTGAACCAGGGCGCCGCAACCGCGCGTTCAGTCGACGCGGTCGGCGGCCACGCTGCGGACCATGATCCGGACCGGCATGCCGGCCGCATGCTGCAGTGATTCCAGCGGTGCCCAGCCCAGCCGACGATACAGGCCGCCATCATCGGCTTCGGTCTGCAGGTAGAGATCGCGTACGCCAAGCGCGCGACCGCGCACCAGCAATTCTTCGATGACTTTCTCGGCCAGGCCGCGCCCGCGGTGCGCCGGATGGACATAGACGCCGCCCAGCCAGTGCAATCGTTCGGGCCGTTCGGTCCGCTCATGGAACTTGAGCTGCGCTGCGGCGACCGGCACCGCGTCATCCAGCGCGATCAGCAGCAGGGGCAACTCGTCGTCCTGCAGGAACACTTCCAGCCGCTGCTGCTGATCGAGCAGGGTCAGGTCCGGCACGTGGCGTCCCCATTGCTGGAAGTACCACTCGGCCAGGATGGGCAGCAGGTCGGGGCGGTCACTGAGGGGAACGATGGTGCAGGCCACGGTGAACGCTCCATGTTGGACGGGTCGGCTGCCATGGTACGCGGATGCGCGGGCATTTCGCCGCCGCTTGCAGCGGCCTTCACCCTGCGCGCAGACTATCGCCATGCACGCCAGCGCCTGCCATCTGCGGTGTTACGGAACGTCCAGCGATGTGGACCGGCATGACTTTGCGCAATGGGTGCTGCCGCTGCGCGGCGATCTGGATGTCGAGGTCGATGCGTTTGGCGGCCGCCTGGATGTGCTGCAGGGAGCCTTCGTGGCGCCCGGCGAGGGACATGCGCAGACCGGCGATGGCGATCATCTGATGTTGATCGTCGATTGCCCGGCAGGGGTGATCGATGACCACACCCTGGAGCACCTGCGCCGCCAGCGTTGGCTGGCACTGCCGAAGGGAGTGCGCCAGCGCCTGGCCGGTGCGCCCGCACACGGCAGTGAGGGTCTGCTCGCGACCCTGCTGCAGCAGTACGCGCCCGCTGGCAGCGCGGCACGCCTGCATGCTCTGTGCACCCGGCTCTCGGCCAACCCCGGCGCGGACTGGAACGTAGCCCGCATGGCCGCGCTGGTGGGCATCAGCGGCAGCCGCCTGCACGCGGCCTTCGTACAGGAATTCGGGGTGCCTCCCCAGGCGTGGCTGAGTGCCTGCCGGTTACGCTGGGCCAAGCACCGGCTGCTCACCAGCAGCGACAGCATCGCCACGATCGCGCTGGATGCCGGCTATTCCGAGCACAGTGCGCTGACCCGTGCCCTGCGCCGGGAAACCGGGCTGACCCCGCAGGCCTTCCGGCGGCAGTAGCCTCGGTCAAGACGTCGCGGTGCGCGGCTTCTACACTGCGCGGCCAATGCATACCGCGTGAGCTGCAATGAAACGATCGATGGGAGTGGGCATCGCCAACGGCATTGCCGCCGGCGCGCTGTGGGGCGTGGTGTTCCTGGCCCCGGCGGTGCTGCACAGCTTCAACGCGGTACAGCTCTCGGCCGGCCGTTATCTGGTCTACGGCCTGATTGCCGTCGTTCTGCTCGCGCCGCGCTGGCGGCAGCTCAAGGACCGGCTGGCCTGGCCCGAGTGGCGTGGTCTGCTGTGGCTGAGCTTGGCCGGCAACCTGGTCTACTTCCTGCTGCTGGCCAATGCCGTGCAGTGGGCCGGTGGTGCGGCCGCCTCGCTGATCGTGGGATTGATGCCGGTGGTGGTGACCCTGGCTGGCGTGCGCGAGGAAGGCGCCGTCCCGCTGCGACGCCTGGCTCCGGCGCTGCTGTTGTGCCTGCTCGGCGTGGCGCTGGTGGGCTATGAAGCTTTGATGGCCGAACATGCGCAGGGCTCGGCCGGGCGCCGGTTGCTGGGGCTGCTGTGCGCGGTCGGGGCGTTGTTGTCCTGGGCGGTGTATTCGATCGGCAACAGCCGCTGGCTGGCGCGCCGGCCGGATCTGTCCGGGCATGACTGGTCGCTGCTGACCGGCATCACCACCGGCGGGCTTGCCCTGGTACTGGTGCCCAGTGCGTTCCTGACCAGCGCGACGGTGCATCCGCCGGGCGAGTGGCTGAACTTCTGGCTGATCAGCGCGGGCGTGGCGGTGGTCGCCTCGGTGCTCGGCAATGCCTGCTGGAACCGCGCCAGCCGCCACCTGCCACTGACCCTCACCGGGCAGATGATCGTCTTCGAGACCCTGTTCGCCCTGCTGTACGGCTTTGCCTGGCAGCAGCGCTGGCCGACGCCGATGGAAACGGTCGCCATCGTCTGCCTGGTCTCGGGCGTGCTGATGTGCGCGCACGCGCATCGCCCACCGGCGGCGGTGGCGGAGCATGTGGGATAGGGAAGGCCTTGCCGCGGCTGGATGGTCACAATCGCAACTTGTTGGCCGACGATGGCAGCGGTTTACGTGCCACCATCTTTTGCAGCGCAGCACTTGACAAGCAGGGCGGCGGCGTAGTTTTCTTGATCCATGGTCATCACCGCCGCCCACGCCTACCTGCTCGTTCCCGCCTCCGCGGGCGCCCTGGCCGTGTCGACCGGTACCACCATCATTACCACCGCCACCACTCGCCCGGTGCGGCCCGTCGTCTTCGCGTAATTTCCGAAAACCACGGCCCCGCACCCAGATCAGGTGGCGGGGGAAACTCTCAAACCTGATGTGACGCGGGGCCTCCCATCGAGGTCAGCATGTCTTCTGTCGCCGCTTCCGCTCCACCTTCCGCCCAGCCCGCCGCTTCCGTCGCCGCGCGGGCCGGCGTGACCACCGTGGTCCACAAGTTCGGCGGCACCTCGGTGGCCGATGCCGAGCGCTATCGCCATGTGGCGCAGCTGCTGCTGGCGCGTGAGGAGACGATGCAGGTCACCGTGGTCTCGGCGATGAAGGGCGTGACCGATGCGCTGATCGGGGTGGCCACGTTGGCCGCAGAAGACGCCTCGGCCTGGCGCGAACAGTGGCACGCCTTGCGGGCACGCCACCGCGGTGCCGCCGTTGCCTTGCTCGGCGAGCACGCCGGGGCGACGGTGGAATGGCTGGACCAGCGCTTCGATCAGTTGGCCGAGGTGCTGGGTGCGCTGGCGGTGATCGGCGGCCTGCCCACCGAAGTGCTGGATCGCGTGCAGGGCATGGGCGAGGTGTATTCGGCCCAGCTGCTCGGGAAGTACCTGCAGACGCTGGGCGAAGACTGCGCGGTGCTGGACGCGCGCGATGTGCTGGTGATCGAGCGCGGTGAACTGGGCGTGGACGTGGACTGGGTGGGCAGCGCCGAGCGCCTGGCCCAGTGGCGGCTGCAGCATCCGCAATCGCGCATCGTGGCCACCGGCTTTGTCGCCCGTGATCGCCAGGACCGCATCACCACGCTGGGCCGCAACGGCAGCGACTACTCCGGCGCGATCTTCGCCGCCTTGTTCAATGCCGACGAGCTGCACATCTGGACCGACGTGGACGGTGTACTCTCGGCCGACCCGCGGGTGGTGCCCGAGGCGGTCCAGCTGGAAGCGCTGAGTTACGACGAAGCCTGCGAGTTGGCCTATTTCGGCGCCAAGGTGGTGCACCCGCAGACGATGTCGCCAGCGATCGAGCGCGGCCTGCCGATCATCATCCGCAACACCTTCCACCCGGACCATCCGGGCACGCGCATCACCGCCGAGCGCACCGTCTCCGGTCCGATCAAGGGCCTGACCCTGAGCCCGGACCTGGCCGTGATCAACCTGGAAGGCACCGGCCTGATCGGCGTGCCCGGCACGGCCGAGCGGGTGTTCGCCGCGCTGCGCAATGCGCATGTGTCGGTGGTGATGATCTCCCAGGGCTCCTCCGAGCACTCGATCTGCTGCGTGGTGAGGCAGGCCGAGGCGGTGCGCGCACGCGAATCGCTGCTGCAGGCCTTCGCGCACGAATTGAGCCTGGGCCAGGTGCAGCGCGTGCAGCTGACCGACAACGTGAGCGTGCTGGCCGCCGTGGGCGATGGCATGGCCGGGCAGCCCGGCGTGGCCGCGCGCCTGTTCGAGTCGCTGGGCCGCGCACAGGTGAACATTCTGGCGATCGCGCAGGGTTCCTCGGAGCGCAACATCTCGGTGGCGGTGGACAGCCGCCATGCGACCAAGGCGCTGCGCGCGGCACATGCCGGATTCTGGCTGTCGCCGCAGACGTTCTCGGTCGGTGTGATCGGCCCGGGCAATGTGGGCGCGGCGCTGCTGGATCAGCTGCAGGCCGCCCAGGTGCAGCTGCTCGGCCGCGCCAATGTGGATCTGCGCCTGCGCGCGGTCGCCTCGCGCAGCCGCATGGTCCTGGACGAGCGCGGCCTGAAAGGTGACTGGCGCGCGGCGCTGTCCGGCCCGGCGCAACCGAGTGATCTGGAGGCGTTCACGGAGCATCTGCTCTCCGCGCATCTGCCGCATGCGCTGATCATCGATTGCAGTGGCAGCGCCGACGTGGCCGACCGCTATGCCGGCTGGCTGGCCGCGGGCATCCATGTGGTCACCCCGAACAAACAGGCCGGTGCCGGCCCGCTGGAGCGCTATCACGCGATCCGCGAGGCAGCGGCTGGCAGTGGCGCGCGCTTCCGCTACGAAGCCACGGTCGGCGCGGGCCTGCCGGTGATCACCACGCTGCGCGACCTGGTCGATACCGGCGATGAGGTGCTGGCGATCGACGGCATCTTCTCCGGCACGCTGGCGTGGCTGTTCAACAAGTACGACGGCCAGGTGCCGTTCTCCGAACTGGTCAGCCAGGCGCGTGGCATGGGCTATACCGAGCCGGACCCGCGCGATGATCTCTCCGGCGTGGATGTCGCGCGCAAGCTGGTGATCCTGGCGCGTGAGGCAGGCCGTGAGCTCAGCCTGGCGCAGGTGCGCGTGGAAAGCCTGGTACCCGAAGCATTGCGCCAGGCCAGCGTGGACGACTTCATCGCCGGCCTGCCGCAGATCGATGCGGTGTTCGCCGAGCGCCTGGCGGCCGCCCGCGCGGACGGTGCCGTGCTGCGCTATGTGGCGCGCCTGACGCCGGACGGTGCCGAAGTGGGCCTGGTCGCGCTGCCGGCCGGCCATGCCTTCGCCAACCTGCGCCTGACCGACAACGTCGTGCAGTTCACCACGCGCCGCTACTGCGACAATCCGCTGGTGGTGCAGGGCCCGGGCGCCGGGCCGGAGGTGACCGCCGCCGGCGTGTTCGCCGATGTGCTGCGCGTGGCGGTGGGTGAAGGAGCACGTCTGTGACTGAGGGCAGCATGACGGAAGCACGTGCGTTTGCGCCGGCCTCGGTCGGCAACGTGGGGGTCGGGTTCGACATCCTTGGCCACGCCATTGAGGGCGTTGGCGATACCGTGACGGTGCGGCGAATCGGGGAACCGGTGGTCCGCATCCACGCGATCCGCGGTACCACGGTGGATCTGCCACGGGTGGCCGAGGACAACACCGCCGGCGCCGCGTTGATCGCGCTGCGTGCCGCGCTGGATCTGCCGTTCGGCTTCGAGGTGGAGATCGACAAGGGCATCGCGCTGGGCTCGGGCATGGGCGGTTCGGCCGCGTCGTGCGTGGCGGCGCTGGTCGCGGCCAATGCGCTGTTGCCGCAGCCCTTGTCGCGCGAGGCGCTGTATCCGTTCGCGTTGACCGGTGAGGCCGTGGCCAGCGGGGGCCGGCATGGCGACAACCTCGGGCCGATGCTGCTGGGCGGGCTGGTACTGAGCACGGCGGACCGGCTGGTGCCGGTGCCGGTCCCGGCGGCGTGGCACAGCCTGCTGGTGCACCCGGATGCCGTGCTGGAGACGCGCCGTGCGCGCGCCGCGCTGCAGGGGCATTACGCGTTGGGCGAGTTCGTCGCGCAGAGCGCGAATCTGGCGCTGGTGCTCAGTGGCTGCTTCACCGGCGATGCCTCGCTGGTCCGTGCCGGGCTGCGTGATGTGCTGGTCGAGCCACGCCGTGCCGGTCTGATCACCGGGTTTGCCGCCGCGCGCGACGCGGCGCTGGCGGCCGGAGCGATGGGCGCCAGTATTTCCGGCGCAGGGCCGAGCGTGTTTGCCTGGTTCGAGCAGCGTAACGCTGCCCTTGCTGCGCAGGCGGCCGTGCAACAGGCATTTGCCGAGTCCGGCTTCGACAGCCAGGCCTGGGTGTCGCCCTTGAATGCGCCCGCCGCGCGCCTGCTGTGACGCGTCCACTCTTTCTACTCTGGGATGTCCGATGAAGTTCGTTTCCACGCGTCACGCTGCACCCGCCGCTTCACTCAGCCACGCGCTCGCCGCTGGCCTCGCCCCGGACGGTGGCCTGTATGTCCCCGAACACCGCCCGCGCCTGCAGCACTGGTCAGCGCAGGGGTCCTTCGCACAGACCGCTGCGGCGCTGCTGGCGCCGTATTTCCATGACGATGCCCTGGAGAAAGCGCTGCCCGAACTGTGCGAGCAGGCCTTCGATTTCGATGCGCCACTGCGCCCCCTGGCGACCGCCGATGACCATGTGCTGGAGTTGTTCCATGGCCCCACGGCCGCCTTCAAGGATTTCGGTGCGCGCTTTCTCGCGGCGTGTCTTGCGCGCCTGCAGCAGGGGCGCGAGCGTCCGCTGACGATCGTGGTCGCGACCTCCGGCGACACCGGCGCCGCCGTCGCCGCGGCCTTCCATCGGCAGCCGGGAATCCGGGTGGTGGTGCTGTACCCGGATGGCCGTGTCTCGCCGCGCCAGGCGCATCAGCTGGGGTGCTTCGGCGACAACATCCACACGCTGCGCGTCGCCGGATCGTTCGACGATTGCCAGGCGATGGTGAAACAGGCGCTGGGCGATCGCGAGCTGCAGGACGCGGTGCCGTTGAGCTCGGCCAACAGCATCAGCCTGGGCCGCTGGCTCCCGCAGATGAGCTATTACGCCCACGCTGCCCTGGTCCATCAGGCGCAGACCGGCCACGTGCTCAACCTGGTGATTCCGACCGGCAACCTGGGCAATGCGATGGCAGCGATCCTGGCGCGGGCGATGGGCCTGCCGCTGGGGCAGATCGCGCTGGCGACCAATGCCAATGATGTGTTGCCGCGCTACTTCCACGGCGAGGCCTACCAGGCACAGACCAGCGTGGCGACGATCGCCAATGCCATGGACGTGGGGGCCCCGAGCAATTTCGAGCGGCTGCGGTGGCTGTACAACGACGACGATGCAGCACTGCGCGCTGCGTTCAGCGCGGAAGCGATCGACGATGCGGCGATCCGCGAGCTGATCCGTCGGCGACATGACCTGTATGGCGAGGTGTTCTGCCCGCATACGGCGACGGCGGTGGCGCGCCTGGAGCATCTGCGGGCCGCGGGCGCACAGGGCCACTGGGCGGTGGCGGCGACCGCACACCCGGCCAAGTTCGAATCGGTGGTGGAGCCATTGATCGGGCGGGCGCTGGACGTGCCGCCGGCCCTGGCCGCGCTGCTGGAGCGGCCCGCGCAGGCCGAAGCCTGCGCACCGGCGTATGGGGCGCTGCGTGAGGTGCTGTTGCGCGGGTGAGGCGGGGTCAGTACGACTCGTCGGCCGAGAGCTTCTGCAGGCCGGCTTCGTCCAGGATCTCGACGGTGTTCAGATGGGGCAGGGCGATCAGGCCCTGCTGGCGCAGCTTGGTGAAGGTGCGGCTGACGGTTTCCATGGTCAGGCCGAGATGGTCGGCGATGTCGCCACGGCCCATCGGCAGGGTCACGCGCAGCCCCGGCTCACCGAGCAGCGCTTCGCGCGCGGCCAGGCGCAGCAGGAAATCGGCGACCTTCTCGGCCGGCTGCAGCCGGCCCAGCGCCATCGCGGCATCCTGCGCGGCATCCAGCTCCTGGCAGGCGCGCTGCAGCAGCTTGCGCTCCAGATGCGGGAAGCGCGAGCGCAGGTCCTTCATCTGCGGCAGGGCCACGCGGCAGACCCGGCTGTCGGCGATGGCCTCGATGTCATAACGGTGGTGATCGCTGCCGCTCAACCCGAGAAAATCGCCGGGCAGCACGAAGCCGCTGATCTGGCGGCGGCCATCGGCCAGCGTGCGGACCAGGCGCAGCGCACCGGCGGTAATCGTATAGACATGTTGGCGCGGCTCACCGGCACGGGCCAGGGTGGAGCCCAGCGGCAGTGCCTGGGACACGGTGACCCGCTCCAGCGCCTGCACTTCATCCGGCGACAGCGCCGAGCAGACCGCCAGGTGCCGTACCGAGCAATGCAGACAGTCGCGCAGCGGCGAACAACCGGGGGCGGCGGGGTCTTCAACAGCGGAAAGCGCGGTACCGGAGTGGGGCCGGGTCATGTCAGGTCAGCAAGCGGGACCTGCCTATGATACGTCATGCCGTCATTGGCCCGGCCCCGACGCCCGGATGCGGCTCGTTGCGCCGGCTGCGGCTAGAATATGCCGCTCGCTCATCCCCCCGTTTCCGCAGGAGTCCCGCAAGTGATCAAGCCCCGTACGCCGCCCGGCATCATGGAATTGCTGCCGCGTGAGCAGATCGCGTTCCAGCGCATGCTGGACGTCATCCGCCGCAACTACGAGCGGTTCGGGTTCCTGCCGGTGGAAACCCCGGTGTTCGAGCTGTCCGATGTGCTGCTGACCAAATCCGGTGGCGAGACCGAGCGCCAGGTGTATTTCGTGCAGTCGACCGGCGCGCTGGCCAATGCCGCCGAAGCCGAAGAGAAAGCGCTGCCCGAGCTGGCCCTGCGCTTCGATCTGACCGTGCCGCTGGCGCGCTACGTCGCTGAGCACGAACACGACCTGACCTTCCCGTTCCGCCGTTACCAGATGCAGCGCGTGTACCGCGGTGAGCGTGCCCAGCGGGGCCGTTTCCGCGAGTTCTACCAGTGCGACATCGATGTGATCGGCAAGGACGCGCTGAGCACCCGCTATGACGCCGAAGTGCTGGCGGTCATCCACGCGGTGTTCGCCGAGCTGCGCATCGGTGATTTCTCGGTGCAGCTCAACAACCGCAAGCTGATGCGCGGGTTCTTCGAAAGCCTGGGCGTGGCCGATGGCGAACGCCAGCTGGCCGTGCTGCGCGAAGTGGACAAGCTGGACAAGCGCGGCGCCGATTACGTGCGCGAGACGCTGGGGGGCGAGGGCTTTGCGATTCCGGCCGAGCAGGTCGAGCGCATCCTGGCCTTCGTGGCGGTGCGGTCGAGCAGCCATGCCGATGCGCTGGCGCAGCTGGATGCGCTGCTGGCCGACGGCGCCGCCAGCGAGACGCTGAAGCTGGGCGTGGCCGAGCTGCGCGAAGTGCTGCAGCTGGTCAAGGCGCTGGGCGTGCCCGAAACCGCGTACTGCCTGAACTTCTCGATCGCGCGCGGCCTGGATTACTACACCGGCACCGTCTACGAGACCACGCTGACCGACCACCCGCAGATCGGCTCGATCTGCTCTGGTGGCCGTTACGAAGACCTGGCCAGCCACTACAGCAAGTCCAAGCTGCCGGGCGTGGGCATCTCCATCGGCCTGACCCGCCTGTTCTGGCAGCTGCGCGAAGCCGGCCTGATCGCCGGTATCGAGGACAGCAGCGTGCATGCGCTGGTGGCCCTGATGGATGACAACGGCCTGCCCGAGTCGCTGGATATCGCCCGTCGCCTGCGCGTGGGCGGCATCAACGCCGAAGTGCAGATGGAGCCGAAGAAGATCGGCAAGCAGTTCCAGTACGCGGCCAAGGCCGGCATCCGTTTCGTCGTGCTGGCCGGTGAAGATGAGCTGGCCCGTGGCGTGGTGGCGGTCAAGGATCTGCTGCGCGAGCAGCAGTTCGAGGTCGCCCGCGACGAGCTGGCCAGCGCGCTGCAGGTCGAGCTGGAGCAGGCCAAGGCCATGGCATGAAGCGGCTTGGGGCAGGGGCGCTGATGGTGCTCCTGCTCGCGGCCTGCCAGAGTGATCCGGCGCTGCGCAGCCAGCGGATCGGCCCGGGGCACTACCAGCTCTCGGTCGATCGCTGCCATGTGATCGATCGGGAACAGCTTGAGCACGACCTGCGCGCGCTGGCCGGCAACCGCTGTCCCGGCGGCGCCGGCCCCCTGCAGGCCGTGGAGTCGTTCCCCAGCCGCCAGGGCAGCCTGCTCGGCGAATGCCTGCGCAGCGGCGGCCTGCGTGCCGAGGTCCGCTGCCGGTAGGGGCCGACTGCTGGTCGGCGTGCTTCCTTGGATACCCATCACAACGCCCGCTAACGCGGGCGTTGTGCGTTTCCAGACCCTGAACCGGTCCATTTCGCCTGCGGCGGCGGTTTGACTGCGCGGTTTCGTTTGCGCTAATGTAATAGCACGCTATTACATTGATACGATGAAACTACGTCCCGTCCCCCGCGAAAAAGACGCCCAGGCCGATCTGGCCTCGCTGGCGCGTGCCTTTGCTGCCCTGTCCGATCCGGACGCGGTGACCGCGTTCCTGCGCGATCTGTGCACCCCCGCCGAGCTGGAAGCGCTGTCCGACCGCTGGAAGGTCGTGCCGCTGCTGCAGCAGAGCGTGCCGTATCGCGAGATCCATGAGTTGACCGGGGTCAGCGTGACCACCACCGGACGCGTGGCGCGCTCGCTGGACCACGGCCACGGCGGTTACGCCGCCGCCATCGCCGCCACGCCGCCCTCCCCCGAATCCGAGTAGAGACCTCCCCCATGAGTGCAACCCAGACCGCCCCGGCACGTGACCGGCTGCGTATCGCCATCCAGAAGAACGGGCGGCTGGCCGAGCCCGCCCGCAGCCTGCTGACCGCCTGCGGGCTGAGCTGGCGACAGAGCCGCGACAAGCTGTTCTGCTACGGCGAATCGCTGCCGGTGGATCTGCTGCTGGTCCGCGACGACGATATCCCCGGCCTGATCGCCGATGGCGTGTGCGACTTCGGCATCGTCGGGCGCAACGAGCTGGACGAGCAGGGCGCCGCCCGCCGCCGGATCGGCCTGCCGGATGCGTACCAGGCGCTGCGCGGGCTCAACTTCGGCCAGTGCCGCTTGATGCTGGCGGTGCCGGAGGAGTGGGAATGGACGGGCGTGGAGCAGCTGGCCGGCAAGCGCATCGCCACCAGCTACCCCGCGATCCTGGCTGATTGGCTGGCCGAACGCGGCGTGGATGCCCAAGTGGTCGAACTGTCTGGCTCGGTCGAAATCGCCCCGCGCCTGGGCACGGCTGATCTGATCTGCGATCTGGTGTCCAGCGGCGCCACCCTGGCCGCCAACCAGCTCAAGCCGGTCGAAACCCTGCTGGAAAGCGAAGCGGTGCTGGCTGGCCCGGTCCGTACACCCGATGACGCCCGCGCCGGTCTGATGGCCATGCTGCTGCGTCGTCTTGATGGCGTGGTGAAGGTGCAGGACAGCAAGCTGCTGATGTTCCGCGCCGCGCTGGACCGGGTCTCCGAGTTGACCCGCCTGCTGCCCGATGCCGATCCGCTGGTGCAGCTGCCCGATGATGGCGGCCACCTGCGTTTGCAGACCATGTGCCACGGTGCGTTGACCTGGCAGCGGTTGGAGGACCTGGAGCGCGCGGGCGCGCAGGGATTGATGGTGCTGAGTGTGGAGCGGTCGCTGGCATGAATCGTTTGACGTGGTCCCAATTGGATGCCGGCGCCCAGGCGCAGGCGCTGCAACGCCCGGTCCAGGCCGTGGCGGCGCGTACCCGTGCGTCTGTCGCGGCCTTGATCGCAGCGGTGCGCGAAGGCGGCGATGCCGCACTGCGCGAGATCACCCTGCGCTTCGACGGGGTGGCGCCGGAGACGTTCGAGGTGAGCGAAGGTGAATTCGCTGCGGCCGAACAGGCCGTCTCGGCCGAACTGCGTCAGGCGATGATCGATGCCGCCGCGCGCATCCGTACCTTCCACCAGGCCGGCATGAGCCAGGGCTATTCGGTCGAGACCGCGCCCGGCGTGCGTTGCGAGCGCGTGGTGCGCCCGATCGGTCGGGTGGGTCTGTATGTGCCGGCTGGCAGCGCGCCGTTGCCGTCCACCGCGTTGATGCTGGGCGTGCCCGCACAGCTGGCCGGCTGTCGTGAAGTCGTGTTGTGCACGCCGCCGCGCAAGGACGGCAGTGCCGATCCTGCGGTGCTGGTGGCCGCGCGCCTGACCGGCGTGCACCGCGTGTTCAAGCTGGGCGGCGCGCAGGCGATCGCGGCGATGGCCTATGGCACTGACAGCGTGCCGGCCTGCGACAAGCTGTATGGCCCGGGCAACAGTTACGTGACCGAAGCCAAGCAACAGGTTGCCCAGGACGGTGCCGCGGCGATCGACATGCCGGCCGGGCCGTCCGAAGTACTGGTGATTGCCGATGCCGGTGCCACTCCGGCATTCGTTGCCGCCGATCTGCTCTCGCAGGCCGAGCACGGTCCGGACTCGCAGGTGCTGCTGCTGACCGACGATGCGCGGATGGTGGATCAGGTTGAAGCGGCGGTGGAGGCGCAGCTGGCGCAGTTGTCGCGTGCGGAAATCGCGGCGCAGGCGCTGGCGTCCTCGCGTTTGATCCTGGTCGAGTCGCTGGACGACGCCTTCGCGATCAGCAACCGGTATGCCCCGGAGCACTTGATCCTGGCGCTGCGCGAGCCGCGCGCCTGGTTGGACAAGGTGGAGGCCGCCGGTTCGGTGTTCCTTGGCGATTACACCCCCGAAGCGCTGGGCGATTACTGCAGTGGCACCAACCACGTGCTGCCGACCGCCGGTGCCGCACGTGCCTACAGTGGCGTCAGCGTGGCCAGCTTCCAGAACCTGATCAGCGTGCAGTCGGCCACGCCCGCTGGCATCGCGGCGATCGGCGAGTGTGCCCGTGTGCTGGCACGCGCCGAAGGCCTGGATGCCCACGAGAACGCGGTGACCCTGCGCATGGAGGCGGCCGCATGAGCACTGGCTCCCTCCTGGCCCTGGTGCGTGCCGACCTGCAGGCGTTTGCCGGGTATTCCTCGGCGCGCAGCAGTGCACTGGTCGGGGATGTCTGGCTCAACGCGAATGAGTCGGCGTGGGCCAACCCGGCCGACGCCGCCGGTGGCGCGCGCCGCTATCCCGACCCACAGCCGGCGGCGTTGCGAGATCGGCTGGCCGAGCTGTACGGCTGCTCCGCCGAACAACTGCTGATCGGCCGTGGGAGTGACGAGGCCATCGATCTGCTGGTGCGCGCGCTGTGCGAGCCGGGCCGCGATGCGGTGCTGACCACACCGCCGGTGTTTGGCATGTATGCCGTCTGCGCGCGGCTGCAGAACGCGCCGTTGGTCGAAGTGCCCTTGGTCGATCAGGGCGATGCGTTGGTCGCCGATATCGATGCGGTGATCGCCGCGGCGCTGGGTGGTAACGCCAAGCTGGTGTTCCTGTGCTCGCCGTCCAATCCCGCCGGCAGCGTGATCCCGTTGGCCGAGATCGAGCGGGTGGCCATCGCGTTGCAGGGCAGGGCGATGGTGGTGGTGGATGAGGCCTACGGTGAATATGCCGAGCAGCCGTCCGCGACCACACTGTTGAGCCGTTACGAGAACATCGCTGTGCTGCGCACGTTGTCCAAGGCGCATGCACTGGCGGCCGCCCGCATTGGCAGCCTGATCGCCGATGCTGCCCTGATCCAGGTGCTGCGCCGCTGCCAGGCGCCATACCCGGTACCCGCGCCCTGTGCCGAGTTGGCGTTGGCCGGTCTCGGCGCCGAGAGCCTGGCCATCACCACCCAGCGCATCGCGAAGATCAAGGCCGAACGTACTCGCCTGCAGTCCGGCCTGGCCGCGCTGCCCGGTGTGGTGCGTGTCTATCCCTCGCAGGGCAACTACCTGCTGGCCCGCTTTGCCGACCCACAAGGCGCGTTCGATGCGCTGCTCGCCGCCGGTGTGGTGGTGCGTGACCAGCGTGCCGCGCCGCAACTGGGGGATGCACTGCGCATCACCCTCGGCAGCCCGGAACAGAACGACCGTGTACTCGCCGCCCTGATGGCCCGGAGGGCCGCCGCATGACCCCGATTCTGTTCGTCGACCGCGACGGCACCCTGATCGAAGAACCCGCCGATTTCCAGATCGACGCCTACGAGAAGCTGCGCTTCGTGCGCGATGTGATCCCGGCGATGCTCAAGCTGCGCGATGCGGGCTATCAGTTCGTGATCGTCAGCAACCAGGATGGCCTGGGCACCGAAGGCTATCCTCAGGCCAGCTTCGATGGCCCCAACGATCTGATGGTGCAGATCTTCGCCAGCCAGGGCATCACCTTCCGTGACGTGCTGATCGACGGCACCTGGCCGCAGGACAACGCGCCGACCCGCAAGCCGGGTATCGGCCTGATGCTGCCGTACCTGCAGGACCGCAGCATCGACTGGTCGCGCTCGGCGATGGTGGGTGACCGCCTGACCGATATCCAGTTCGCGGAGAACATGAAGATCCGAGGTTTCCAGCTGCGCACCGAGCAGTTCGGCGGCGACTGGGACTGGACCTCGATCGCGCATGAGCTGGCCGATGCACCGCGCCGCGCCACTGTGCAGCGCAATACCAAGGAGACGAAGATCCGGGTCGAGGTCGATCTGGATCGCACCGCCGAGCCGCAGACCCACACCGGGCTGCCGTTCTTCGATCACATGCTGGAGCAGATCGGCAAGCACGGCGGCTTCGCGCTGAGCGTGCAGGCCGAGGGCGACCTGCACATCGACGAGCACCACACCATTGAAGACACCGGCCTGGCGCTCGGCCAGGCCCTGCGCGAGGCACTTGGCGACAAGCGTGGTATCGGCCGCTACGGCTTCACCCTGCCGATGGATGAGACGCTGGCCAGTGCCGCGCTGGATTTCAGCGGCCGCCCGTACTTCGTCTTCGAAGGCGAGTTCAAGCGCGAGCGCGTGGGCGACATGCCGACCGAGCTGGTGCCGCACTTCTTCCGCTCGCTGTGCGATGCGGCCGGGTTGAACCTGCACCTGAGCGTGCGCGGTGACAACGACCACCACAAGGTCGAGGCCTGCTTCAAGGCGCTGGCGCGCGCGCTGCGCCAGGCCTTGCCGCGCCAAGGCACGGCGTTGCCGAGCACCAAGGGGGCGCTGTGACCGAGGTTGCGCTGATCGATGCGGGTGGGGCCAACCTCGGCTCGGTCCGCTATGCGCTGGAACGGCTGGGCGTGCAGGTGCGGCTGGTGCGCGATGCGCAGGGCCTGGAAGGTGTCTCGCGGGTGATCCTGCCCGGCGTTGGTGCGGCCCCGCACGGCATGGCGCGGCTGCATGCACAGGGCCTGGTGCAGCCGCTGCGCGAGCTGCAGGTGCCGCTGCTCGGGATCTGCCTGGGCATGCAGCTGCTGTTCGACGGCTCTGAAGAAGGCCACGTCGAATGCCTGGGCCTGTTGCCCGGGGTCGTGCGCCACCTGCGTCCTGCCACCGGCATCCGTGTGCCGCACATGGGCTGGAACCGGCTGTTGCCCCTGCGCGAGTCAGCGCTGCTGGCCGGCGTGCAGGCGCGGGCCAGCGCCTACTTCGTCCACAGCTACGCCGCGCCCCTGGGCGAAGACACGGTCGCGGCCTGCGATCACGGCGGGCTGTTCGCGGCCGTCGTGCAGCGCGGCCGGCACAGTGGTGCCCAGTTCCACCCGGAGCGCTCGGCCGATACCGGCGCGCGCATCCTGCGCAATTTCATCGAGAACGAACCGACATGAGTTTCATCGTCTATCCCGCCCTGGATATCCGCGAAGGCCGCGTGGTGCGGCTGCTGCAGGGTGACTACGCGCAGCAGACCACCTACGGCGATGACCCGCTGCCGCGCGCGCAGGCGTTTGCCGCGGCGGGCGCAAGCTGGATGCATCTGGTGGATCTGGATGCGGCCCGCGGCGGTGGTTACACGTTGGCACCGCTGCTGTCCTCGATCGCGTCGCAGGCCGGCCTGAAGGTGCAGACCGGCGGCGGTGTGCGCTCGCGCGATGACGTCGCCCGGATTCTCGACGCCGGTGCCACCCGCGTGGTGGTCGGCTCGGTATCGGTCCGCGAGCCGGACACGGTGATTGGCTGGCTGCGCGAATTTGG
This sequence comes from Stenotrophomonas sp. PS02301, assembly GCF_029959485.1. Taxonomy (NCBI): domain Bacteria; kingdom Pseudomonadati; phylum Pseudomonadota; class Gammaproteobacteria; order Lysobacterales; family Lysobacteraceae; genus Stenotrophomonas; species Stenotrophomonas sp. PS02301. The sequence continues at coordinate 22,202 of NZ_JASCOO010000009.1, read as the reverse complement.
CCCTGAACGGCTCACCATCGCGCTCGACGCGCGCCAGGCCAAGGATGGTCGCTGGCTGCTTCCTGTGCATGGCTGGACCGAGACCGCCGAGGACACGCTGGACGTGTTGGCCCAGCGCTACGCAGAGGCGGGCATGCAGCACCTGCTGTGCACGGATATCGCGCGCGACGGCATGCTGTCCGGGCCGAACATCGATCTCTACCGGCATCTGGCCGCACGGCTTCCCGGCGTGGCGGTGCAGGCCTCCGGTGGCGTGCGCGATGCCGATGATGTCGCCCAGGCCAAGGCGGTCGGCTGCGGCGGGGCGATCCTCGGCAAGGCATTGCTGGAAGGGCGCATGACCCTGGAAGGAGCGCTGGCATGTTGAGCCGCCGCCTGATTCCCTGCCTGGATGTGCGCGATGGTCGCGTGGTCAAGGGCGTGCGCTTCCGCGATCACGTGGACATGGGCGATATCGCCGAACTGGCGATGCGCTACCGCGACCAGGGCGCGGATGAACTCGTGTTCTATGACATCGGCGCCAGCCCGGAAGGGCGCGCGGTGGACGTGGCCTGGATCGAGCGCATCGCGCGCCTGATCGACATTCCGTTCTGCGTCGCCGGCGGGATCAGCGATGTGGAGACCGCACGGCGCGTGCTGCACGCCGGTGCCGATAAAGTCTCGATCAACTCGCCGGCTCTCGGACGGCCCGAACTGATCGAGGAGCTGGCCGATGCCTTCGGCGTCCAGTGCGTGGTGGTCGGTATCGATTCGGTGCGCGAGGCGGACGGACAATGGCGGGTGCGCCGCTTCAGCGGCGATCCGGACAAGACCCAGGCGGTGGCGGTCCGTACCTTGGACTGGGTGGTGGAGGCACAGCGCCGGGGTGCCGGGGAGATCGTGCTCAACTGCATGGACAGCGATGGCGTGCGCCGCGGCTACGATGTGGCGCAGCTGCGCCAGGCGCGTGCGCTGTGCCAGGTGCCACTGATCGCCTCCGGCGGCGCTGGCGAGATGCAGCACTTCGCCGATGTGTTCGACCAGGCCGATGTCGACGGTGCGCTGGCCGCCAGCGTGTTCCACAGTGGCGCCATTGCCATTCCCGCGCTCAAGCAGTTCCTGCGCGAGCAGCAGATCGAGGTTCGAGATGTCTATTGACGTGAATTCCATTGACGTGCAGCCGTCGCGCGAGGCGCTGGCGCAGCTGGATTGGGGCAAGGGCGATGGCCTGTTGCCGGTGGTGGTGCAGGACACGGATACGTTGCGCGTGCTGATGCTCGGCTATGCCAACGCGGCCTCGCTGGCGCAGACCCTGGCCACAGGCCACATGACCTTCTTCAGCCGCAGCAAGCAGCGGTTGTGGACCAAGGGCGAGTCCTCCGGCAACGTGCTGGCGGTGACCGCCGTGCGGATCGACTGCGACAACGACACCCTGCTGGTCAGTGCGCGCCCGGCCGGGCCGACCTGCCATACCGGCAGCGAGAGCTGCTTCCCGCAGGCACCCGGCAACTTCCTGGGCCGGCTGGATACCGTGGTGCGCGAACGCGAGCAGCAGCGCCCGGCCGGCAGCTACACCACGTCGCTGTTCGAAGGCGACATCCGCCGCATCGCGCAGAAAGTGGGCGAGGAGGGCGTGGAGACCGCGCTGGCAGGGGTGGTGCAGGACGATGACGCGCTGCTGGGCGAGTCGGCCGATCTGCTGTTCCATCTGACCGTGCTGCTGCGTGCGCGTGGGCTCTCGCTGGATGATGCGGTCGCGGTGCTGGCGGCGCGCCACGCCGGGTAGGGCAGGGCTGCACATCGTTTAACGTCGGTGAAACGCGGTGCAGGCGATGATGTGCCGCTCTACAATTCTCCACCCCCGACCGGACCGCCCCCGATGACCCGTACTGCCGCCTGGCTGGCTTGCCTGCTGTTGATGACTTCGCCTGCCTGGGCTGCTGAAACGACCGTCACCGGCAAGGTGTATCAGGAGCGCGACGGCAAGCCCGGGCGCGGCCCGACCGATCCCGGCCTGGCCGGGGTACAGGTCTCCAACGGCGAAACGATCGTGCGCACCGCCGCCGATGGCAGCTACAGCCTGCCGGTGCGCGAGGGCCAGACCATCTTCGTGATCAAGCCGGACGAGTACCGCTTCCCGGCGGCGGCCAATGGGCTGCCTTCCTACTGGCGCCACTACGCGCCCCAGGGCTCGCCAAAGCTGAAGTACGACGGCATCCGCGCCACCGGCGGCGCCACCCGCAACTGGGATTTCGCGCTGGAACCGGCCAAGGGCACCGATGCGGCACGCAACGGTTTCGAAATGCTGGTGTTCACCGATTCGCAGACCGCCAGTCGCCAGGACATCGGCTACTACCAGCGCGCCATCGTCGAGCCGATCATCGGCAAGCACCCGGCGCGGCTGGGCACCACCCTGGGCGACATCGTCAACGACGACCTGAGCCTGTACCCGGACATCAACAAGGTCACCGCGCAGCTGCAGGTGCCGTGGTTCCACGTGCCGGGCAACCACGACCTGGACATGGACGCCGGCAACGATGCGCACTCGCTGGACAGCTGGCGCGCCGTGTACGGCCCGGATACCTATGCGGTGGAAGAGGGCGGCGCGAGTTTCGTGTTCCTCGATGACGTGGTCTACGACCCCAAGGCCAAACCGAGCTACGTGGGTGGCCTGCGCGCGGACCAGTTCACCTTCCTCGGCAATTATCTCAAGGGGCTGCCGCGTGATCGGCTGATCGTGCTCGGCATGCACATCCCGCTGTTCGATGCCGCGCCCGGCCGGGAGACGTTCCGCCATGCCGACCGCACGCGTCTGTTCGCGCTGCTCAAGGACTTCCCGAACGTACTGGTGCTCAGCGGCCACAGTCACACCCAGCAGCACTACTACCACGGTGCGGCCGAAGGCTGGCAGGGCAGCAAGCCGCTGCACGAGTACAACGTGGGCGCGGCCTGCGGGGCATTCTGGTCGGGCGTGAAGGACAGCAACGGCATCCCCGATGCGACCATGAGCGATGGCACCCCGAACGGCTATGCGGTGCTGTCGGTCAAGCCCGGTGGCGACTACGGCCTGCGCTATTACGTGGCGCGTGCGCCGGATGATTACCAGATCGCCCTGCATGCGCCGAAGGTGCTTCGCCAGGGCGCGTATCCGGCCTGGGGCGTATACGCCAACGTGTTCATGGGCCAGGCCGATTCGTTGGTGGAGTACCGCGTGGACGATGGCGCCTGGCAGCCAATGAAGCGCGTCGAGCAGCCCGATCCGCGCCTGCTGCAGGAGAACGTCGCCGATGACACCGCCGAGCGCCTGCGTGGCTTCGACCGCTCGCCGGAAGCCACGCCGTCACCGCACCTGTGGCGCGGCGCGCTGCCGACCCACCTGGCCGTGGGCGAGCACAAGGTGGAAGTGCGTGCCGTGCAGGGCGATGGCCCGACGGCCACGGCCAGCACCAGCTACCGCCTGCAGACCGCCAAGCCCTGATCACGGCGCCGTGGGTTCAGTACGGCGCTGTATGGCGCAGGCGGCTTTGCATTCCCCCGGCGATGCCTGAGAATCGCCGGGATTCAATCGATTCAACCAAGGCAAGCGAGTGAGCGCAGCGGTACCGGTTCCGGCTCAACCTGATGTGGCGCGGACCGCGGCCCACCGGGATTCCCCCCCTGACACGCTGATCGTGGCCGATGTGGGCGGCACGTTCGCCCGCGTCGCGCTGGCCACTGTGCGGGCGGGTGCTGCGCCACAGCTGAGCGGCCTGCAGCGTTATGCCTGCGCCGAGCACCCCAGTCTGGCCGCGATCCTGGCCGCTTTCATCGCCACGCTGCCGGCAGCGCCGGACAGTGCCGTGGTCGCGATCGCTGGCTTGCTGGACGGTGATCACCTGGTCAACACCAATCTGCCGTGGCCGGTCTCGGTCGCCCGGACCCGTCACGATTCCGGGCTGGCGTCGCTGGCGCTGATCAACGATTTCGAAGCGGTGGCCTATGCGATTCCGCACGTGGCGCCGGAGACGATGGTGGCCCTCAATGGCGATCCCGAGCCGGGACCGCGCTGGCCGGCGCTGGTGCTGGGCCCGGGCACCGGCCTGGGCGCAGCGCTGCGCTTCGAGGGCGGCGAGCGTCCGGTGCTGGCCAGCGAAGCCGGCCACGCCGCGTTGAACGCCTGCAATCCGCTGGAACTGGAGGTGCTCTCGCGCCTGCTGCAGCGCTGGGAGCACGTGGACAACGAGCGCGTCCTGTCAGGTGGCGGCTTGATGAACCTGTATCCCTGCCTGTGCGATATCCGTGGCGTCACGCCGCACTGGACGAGCACCGAAGCCCTGATCGCGGCCGCCCATGAGGGCGTGGATGCGGTGGCGGTCGAGACGCTGGAGGTGTTCTGCGCCTGGCTCGGCAGTCTGGCCGGCGACCTGGCCACGACCTTCGGTGCGCGCTCGGTCTACCTGGCCGGTGGCATCTCCACCCGGGTGGACCGCTTCCTGCGCGATGGCGGTTTCCGCGCGCGCTTCCTGGCCAAGGGCGTGATGCACGATGTGCTGCGCCAGGTGCCGATCTGGCGGGTGGACCACGGCGAGCTCGGCGTGCTTGGCGCGGCGGTCTGGCATGCGGAGCATCGCTGTATCGTCGTGTAATTCCCTCATTTTCCGTTCGCTGGAGACCTACCCATGACTGACCGCAGGCGATTTCTCCAGGCCAGTGCCTTGGCCGCTGGCGCCCTCGCGCTGCCGACGTTGCAGGCACGTACTGCCTCCGGCGCGCGCGTCGTGTCCACCTGGGATTTCGGTGTGGGAGCCAACCAGGTGGCCTGGAAAACGCTGGCGAGCGGCGGCTCCGCGCTCGATGCGGTCGAGGCCGGCGCGCGCTGGGCCGAGAGCGATCTGTGTAATCCCACGGTCGGGCGCTGCGGCAATCCGGACCGTGACGGCGTGCTGAGCCTGGATGCCAGCATCATGGACGGCGATGGCCGCTGTGGTTCGGTGGCGGCGCTGAGTGATATCGCGCACCCCGTCTCGGTGGCACGGCGGGTGATGGAACAGACGCCGCACGTGATGCTGGTGGGCGAGGGCGCGCAGCAGTTCGCGGTGCAGCAGGGCTTTGAACGCAGGAAGCTGCTTACCCCGGAAGCCGAGAAGGCCTGGCGCGAGTGGCTCAAGACTGCGCAGTACACGCCCGAGATCAATGCCGAGCGCCGCAGCCGCCCCGGCGACAGCAGCAACCACGACACGCTGGGCATGCTCGCGATCGATGCGCAGGGGCGCCTGGCCGGTGCCTGCACGACCAGTGGCATGGCCTGGAAGATGCACGGCCGCGTTGGCGACAGCCCGATCATCGGGGCCGGCCTGTACGTCGACAACGAGGTCGGCGCCGCCACCGCCTCGGGTGTCGGTGAGGAAATGATCCGCAATGCCGCCTCATTCCTGGTGGTCGAGCTGATGCGCCAGGGCCGCTCGCCGGCCGAGGCCTGCCGCGAGGCGATCGCCCGGGTAGTGCGCAAGCGCCCTGAGGCAAGCAAGACCCTGCAGGTGTGCTTCCTCGCGTTGAACAAGCACGGTGAGGTCGGCGCCTATGCGCTGCACCGCGGCTTTGTCTACGCGGTCTGCGACAAGGACCGGCAGGACGATCTGCGTGATTCCGCCTCGGTGTACACGAGCGAGCAGACGTGAGCGCGCCGTGCCGGGTGCTGGAGATCGCGTCCAATTCGGTGGCCTCTGCGTTGGCCGCCCAGCAGGGTGGCGCGGATCGGATCGAACTGTTCGACAACCTCGCCGAGGGCGGCACCACCCCGTCGCAGGGTAGCATCGCGGTCGCCCGTGATCGCCTGCAGATTCCGCTGTTCGTGCTGATCCGGCCGCGGCCTGGCGATTTCCTCTACACCGCGCTGGAGGCCGAGATCATGCTGCGCGATATCGCGTACTGCCGTGCACTCGGCTGCGAGGGCGTGGTGATCGGCGCGCTGGATGCCGACGGTGGCATCGACATGGCGTTGTGCCGTGAACTGGTGTCCGCGGCAGGTCCACTCGGCATCACGTTCCACCGCGCCTTCGATGCGGCGCGTGATCTGCCGGCGGCGCTGGAGCAGATCGTGACGCTGGGCTGCCAACGCATCCTGAGTTCGGGCGGACAGGCCAGTGCACTGGCCGGTGCCGATGTGCTGGCCGCCCTGGTGGCGCAGGCCGGCGACCGCATCTCACTCATGGCCGGTGCGGGAATCACTGCGGCCAACGTCATGGAGGTGGCCGACCGCAGCGGGTGCGTTGAACTGCACGCCTCGGCGAAGGCGACGCAGCCGTCGGCAATGCGTCACCACAATCCCGCGTTGACCGGGTTGTCGCCGGACTGGAGCGTGACCGACACAGCGCACGTCAGAGCACTGCGCGCGGCGCTGGAGTAAAAAAAACGGCAGCCGCCTGTACAAGCGCAGCTGCCGTGGAGGACCGTTGCCCCGCCCGAAGGCGGGGGCGGGTGAGGCTTAGAACTTCCAGTTCACGCCGAAGTACAGCTGGCGGCCGGCATAGATGTTGGACAGCAGGCGGGCCTGGCTGTCATCGCCGATGTAGCTCTGCAGCTCGGACTTGGTGGCGTTCAGTACCGAGGCGGTGACCGTCCAGTCCGGGGTGATGTTGTAGGCCACGTTGAGGTCGAGCTGGTCGTACGGCTTGGTGTAGGTGGTCATGCCGTTGTTCAGGCCGCCCACCACTTCGCCACGGCGGTTGTACGAGGCGCGGGCCAGGATCGTGTCGTTCTCGTAGAAGATCGTGACGTTGGCCTGGTTCTTGGCGCTGCCCACCAGCGGCGAGGCACCGATTTCTTCCCCATCCAGCACGATCGAGGCGAGGTTGGTGTCGTTGTAGGTGTAGTTGGCCTGGACGCCGAAGCCCATGTCGAAGGTGTACTGGCCGTACACTTCAACGCCCTGCGAGACGCCGTCACGGCCGTTGGCTTCGGTGCGGTACTTCTGCACGGTGACCGACTGCCCGCCGACCGTCATCTGCTGGTCGCGCACCACCGGCACGGTGAAGTTGTCCACGTTCTTGCGGAACAGCGCCACGCCCGCGGCAGAGCCGGGCTTGAAGTACCACTCCAGGCCGAGGTCGAACTGGACGGCCTTGAACGGTTCCAGGTTCTTGTTGCTGCCCGAGCCGTACCAGCCCGGGGTGTCAGTACCACCGGCCACACGGCGGTCGTTGCTGTACTCCTCGCTGATGTAGTTCAGGCCGCCCGGGTAGGCGATGCTGGTATAGCCCGGCCGCGCGATGACCTTCGAGGCTGCGCCGCGCAGCACCAGGCTGTCGTTGATGTCCCAGGCGATGTTGAAGCTCGGCAGGAAGTCGGTATAGGTCTTGTCCAGCGAGCTGAGGGTGTAGACCTTGTCGCGCACCTGGTTGTCCGGCAGGCGCACGAAGCCGCCCTGGCAGCGCAGGGTCGGATCCGCGGCCGGGTCATCGCAGCTCATCGGCGACCCGTTGGCGTTATCGACGAAGTAATCGTTGAAGCGCTCGACCGAATCGCTCGACTGGGCGAACTGCTCGGTACGCACCACGCGCACGCCGACATTGCCGCGCAGGCGCTCGGTACGGAAGTTGGCCTGGAAGTACCCGGAGTAGATCTTCTCGTTGACGTCGTAGACGAAGTCTTCTTCGGTGCGGTTGTGCGAGCCGCCGTAGGTCTGGTTGAGGTAATTGATGTAGGCCGGGTAGTTGATGCCCGGGAACACGTTGGCGTTGAAGCCGCCGGCGATGTTGCTGATCGGGTTGGACAGGAAGAAGCCCGGCTGGGCATCACCGGCGGTGGAATCGCAGCCGGCCTGGTAACGGTTGTTGTCGTAGTCGGCCGGATCCAGGCCCTGGCACACCCAGTAGGTGTTGCCGGTGTTGCGGTGGACCTTGCCGTCACGGTACTTGGTGCCGAACTGGATGGAATCCAGCCAGCCGGTCTCGAACAGTTTGGTGAAATCGGCCTGGAAGTAGTTCTGTTCAACCTCGGTCTGCATCCACGACGAGTCGGTCGAGCCGGTGTCGACTTCGGCAATGCCGGCCATCAGCTGCTGCTGCAGGTCCGGGGAGAACTGCACCGACGGCGTGCCGGTCAGGTCCCATGCGGTGTACTGGTTACCCGACAGATAGTCCGGACCGACCTTGCGGCGCGGCTTGGCCGACATCCGGAAGTTCATCGACGGGCCACCTTCGGACCAGGTACGGCCACCGGTGAAGGACGCCTTCCACAGCGGGCTGATGTCCCATTCGACCGACAGGTCGGCGGTCTGCGAAAGCGCCTTTTCCTTGCTGTAGCCACCGGTCAGCTGCGGGGTGGGCAGGGTGCAGTCGTCCGGCCCCCAGCCGCCCGGCGCAAGGCCGGCCGCCGCGGCCTGTTCTTCGCTGCAGATGTAGGCCTTGCCTGGCAGCTTCTCGAACTGTGCGCCGGTCACGATGCTGCCGCTGGGATCGAAATCGAGCCCGTTGAGCAGCCGGCCGCCGGCCCAGTTACCGTCACCATTGAAGCGGGCCATGCTCCACTCCGGCACCTTGAGCATGTTCTGGGTGTAATCGCCCTGCAGCTCGAAGCGGAAGTAGTTGGCGGTCAGGGTCAGGTTGTCGAGCGGCTTGAACTGGAAGGTCAGCTGGCCGCCCTTGCGCTCGCGTTTTTCTTCCTTCACCGCGAAGTTGACCGAGGTCGGCATGAAGAAGTCGCTGTAGTTGCCGCCGGTCTGGTTGTTGAAGCCGGACTGCCCCCACCAGTAGTGGATACCATCCTGCGGCAGCGCATTGCCGTTGGCATCACGCGCGTCACCTGCGCCATACCACTGGTAGTCCTCGGTGCTGGCTTCCATGGTGCGGCTGGTGCGCTTCTGCTGCGTCACGCCCACCAGCACGCCGAAGCGTTCGTCCTTGCTGTGCCAGGAATACAGCGCCGAGGCCTGCGGATCGATGTCGTGGCTGGTGTCCGATGAGGTGCCTTCCAGGTTGACGTAACCGGAGTTGGCTTCCATATCGAGCGGGCGGCGGGTATGCAGGATCACGGTGCCACCGATGCCGCCTTCGTCGATGCGCGCTTCCGGGGATTTGAACAGCTCCGCGCTGGACAGCATGTTCGACGGCAGCAGCGTGTAGTTGAACGAACGCGACGCCTCGTTGTTGGTTTCCGAGGTGGCGACGTAGTTGCCGTTCAACTGGGTGAGGGTCAGGTCCGGCGCGAGGCCGCGCACGCTGACGCTCTTGCCTTCGCCGCCACTGCGCGTGATCACCACGCCGGGCACGCGCTGCAGCGCGTCGGCCACGTTCTTGTCGGGGAACTTGCCCACGTCTTCGGCGGTGATCACTTCGACCACGGCGTTGGCATCGCGCTTCTGCTGCAGGCTCTTCTCGATGGCGTAGCGATAGCCGGTGACGGTCACGCTGTCGAGCGTGGTCGCATCGGGGGTGCCGGTGGCCGGGGTTGCTTGTTGCGCGAAGGCGCTGGCCGGCACGATGGCCGTGGCCAACGCGCTGGCAATGGCCGCGGACAACGCAACGCGGCGGTGCATGCGTGACATCTTCATTCCACTCTCTCCCTCTCCTGGATTGAAACGGTGGCGATACGAATTCTTTGAATCGATCTAATGTTTGAAGCCGACTTTCTCGAGCGTCGAGTTGCCTGGCGCGTCCCGCATGCATCGCGTGGGGCAGTCCCCCGGCTCCCCACTTCCGGCAATCGTGACCGTTTTAAGTTGGATCGATCTAAACGATTGGCGGGGGATTTTTAGCACGACCGCGCGGGGGACGCATGCTGCTCCGCAATATGGATCCCGGCGGTGCTTTCGCTTGTGCCGGGCCGAGGCCGCGGCGGCGCTGGGTTGGCCGCCCCAGCCCTGTCGGCGGGCCGACGGGTGCCGATCCGCTTGCCCACGCGTGGGCGGTGCGGCCGAGTGCGCAACTGGACACGCTGCTGCTGGCCCCCAGGGTGCCGCCGATGTTGCAGCGCAGAATGCATCCCCCGAAATTCCCGTGCTTTACTTAAATCGATCTAAATTCACCGGGGTGTGGATTGGGTCGCCCAGTCCAGGGAACCAGCGGCGCCCGCCGCCACTGGTTCGCGCTGCCGCCACGTCCGCCAAGGAGTCCGTGTCCGTGACCCGTTTTTCTCACCGTCCTTCCGTTGTTCCCGCCGCCGGTGCCGTCCCGGCCCGCCGCCGCCCACTGGCGGGTCTGGCCTGCCTGCTGGCCCTGAGCTGCGCGCCGCTGTTGCTTCAGGCCGCGCCTGCGGCGCTGGAGCGCGAGGTCAACACCTTCATCGGCAGCAAGGACGATGGCAATACGTTCCCGGGTGCCTCGGCGCCGTTCGGCCTGATCCAGGTCAGCCCGATCGGTGAGCACTATGCTGGCTGGCGCTACGACGATCCCAAGATCCGTGGCTTCGGTCATTCCTTCCTGTCCGGCGCCGGCTGCTGGGAGCAGGGCGGCCAGGTCTCGGTCCTGCCGGTGACCGGCAGTATCGGCCCGGGCGGTGACTTCAATACCGACGACGCCAAGAGCTTCGACCACAAGCGCTACGCCTCCAGCTACACCCACGAGGGTGAAATCGGGCAGGCGGGCTACTACAAGGTGCGCCTGACCAACTACGGCGGCATCGACGCGGAGGCTACCGCACGCACGCGTGCCGCGGCCGAGCGTTACACCTTCGCCGCCGATGCGGGCACCGGCCACGTGCTGGTCAACCTCGGCCAGGCCAACGAGCGCCATTCGGTGATCGGCAGCGTGGTTGATGTTGTCGGCGACCGCGCGGTGGAAGGCAAGCTGGTCACCAAGAGCTTCTGTGGCGGGCATCAGTACACCACCTGGTTCCGCATCGAGTTCGACCGCCCGTTCAAGGCGTTCGGTACCTGGGGCGAGGGCGGCGGCCTGCCGGGCGCACGCCATGGCATGGAAGGCGAGCTCAAGCCCAGCGGCGCCTGGCTGAGCTTCGATCTGGCCAAGGGCCGTGCGGTGACCGCGGTCAGCGCGATCTCGCACGTGGATGCCGAAGGGGCGCGCGCCAATCTGCGCAGCGATGGCATGCAGGGCGGTCGCCTGCTCGGCTTCGATCAGATGCGCCAGATGGCCCAGCAGCAGTGGCGCAAGGAATTGGCGGCCGTGCGTGTCCAGGGCGGCAGCAGCGACGACCGCACCGTGCTGTACACCGCGCTGTACCACGCGTTGCTGCAGCCGCTGACCGGCAGCGATGCCGACGGCCGTTACCGTGGCTACGACGACAACATCCATCGCGCCGATGGCTGGACCTACTACGAGTACTTCTCGCTGTGGGATACCTACCGCGCACAGAACCAGTGGCTGGCGTTGACCAAGCCGGAGGTCGCGCGCGATATCGGCCGCACCCTGCTGGCGATTGAAGCGCAGGGCGGTTGGCTGCCGCGTTGGGGCTACGCCAACTTCGAAACCAACGTGATGACGGGTGACCCGGTCACGCCGTTCCTGGTGGACCTGTGGCGCTTCGGCGCGCTGGCCGGCCGCGAAAGCGAGGCATACACCGCGCTGCGCAAGAATGCGTTCGAGGTGCCGCCGATGAACTCGCGTCATGCGGGCCGTTCGGGCAACCCGAGCTACCTGGCCAATGGCTATGTGCAGTACGACCGCGCCTTCCCCTCCAAGGGCATGGACGTGGATCCGCACCACGGGGGTTCGGCGACGCTGGAGTACGCGCTGGCCGACTGCGCCCTGGCGCAGATGGCCGATGGCCTCGGCCATGCCGCCGATGCCGGCGTGCTGCGCGATCGTGGCCGCAACTGGCACAAGGTGTGGGACCCGTCGGTGCGCGATGAAGAGGGCGATTTCAACGGCTTTCCGCGGCCGCGCATGGAAGATGGCGCGTGGTACCTGCCGGCCGATGGCGCGTACAGCCCGCGCTCGCACCATGGCTTCCATGAAGGCACCGCGTGGCAATACCAGTGGCTGGCGCAGCAGGACGTGCCGGGCCTGGTCCAGGCCATGCACGGCCGCGAGCAGGCCGCGCGGCGCTTGGATACCTTCTTCGCTTACGACGCGCTGGTGAAGTCGCCGCTGACCGCCGCCCGCAAGGAATGGGTGGTCGGTCCCTACAGCTACTACAACCAGTACCGCTACAACCCCAACAACGAACCGGACCTGCACGCGCCGTGGATGTACACGCTGATCGGGCAGCCGTGGAAGACCGCCACCGTGGTGCGCGCCGCGCAGCAGTTGTTCACCAACGCGCCCAACGGCGTCACCGGCAACGATGACCTGGGCACGATGTCGGCCTGGTACCTGTTCAGTGCGCTGGGCCTGTACCCGGCGGTGCCGGGCAGCGGCGAGTTCCTGTTGCATACGCCGCGCTTCGCCCGCGCCGAGATCGATCTGGGCCAGGGCAGGACGCTCACCCTGAAGGCGCCGGGCGCGGATGGCCGCCAGTTGCAGTATGTCCAGAACGTGCAGGTCGATGGCCGCGCGCATGCGCCGGTGTGGCTGGACTGGGCGCAGCTGCAGCGCGGTGGCACCATCGCCTTCGCCCTGGGCAGCACCGCGCAGGAGAACGGCTGGGGTACCCAGGCCGAGGCGCTGCCGGCGTCCTTCTGCGCCACCCCCGGCGCGGTACTGGAATGAGCCACGCGCCGGCCCGCGCCGTGGCCAGCCCACCGGGGGTGACCCTCGGCGCGGGCAGGGACCGCTGGTCAATGCGATCGTTTAGGCTTGCACCTTGCTTGAGGAACCCGACGACCCGATGAAAGACAAGGCCACCCCCGCCGGCAAAGGCACGCGCGCGGTCACCGTGACCGACATCGCCGAAGCGATCGGCGTGTCGCGCGCGACCGTCTCGCTGGTGCTGCGTGGCAGCCCGCTGGTGAACGTCGACACCCGTGCCAAGGTGGAGGCCGAACTGCGACGGCAACGCTACGTGTACAACCGCGGCGCGGCCAATCTGCGTCGCCGCACGTCCTCAAGCGTGGCCCTGGTCATCAACGACCTGTCCAACCCGTTCTTCGCCGAATTCGCCTCCGGGGTGGATGAAGCGCTCGGCGGCAAGGGCTTCGTGACCCTGCTTGGCAGCACCGGCGAATCGCCGGAGCGGCAGCAGGCGGTGCTGACCACGCTGATGGAGCACATGCCCGCCGGGTTGATCCTGTCGCCGGCCGAAGGCAGCGATGCCGGGCAGCTGCGCCAGGTGCTCGGCCATGCCAACGTGCTGCTGTTCAACCGCGAACTGCCGGGGGCCGACTGGGACTTCCTGACCCTGGACAACCAGCAGGGTGCCTACCTTGCCACCCGTCATCTGATCGAACAGGGCCACCGCCGCATCGCGTTCTATGGCGGCCACGCGGTCTCCAGTTCGTGCCATCAGCGTCGTACCGGGTATGCGCAGGCGCTGGTCGAGGCGGGCATGCCGGTGCAGCCGGCGTGGCTGATCGAAACCTCGCCCAGCCGCCTGGATGCGGCTGCGCGCGCCGGCGAGCTGTTCGCGCTGGATGCCGTGCCGACCGCAGCGGTCTGCTACAACGACAGCGTCGCGCTGGGCCTGATGCTGGGCCTGGCCTCGCGCGGCGTGCAGCCGGGCCGCGACTTCGCGGTGACCGGTTTCGATGATATTTCCGAGGCCTCGGTGGCATCGCCGCCGCTGACCACGCTGACCGTCAACCCGCGCGAGCGCGGGCGACAGGCGGCCGAACTGCTGTTGCTGCGTCTGGATCATCCCGACGCGGCGCCGGCCCGTACCGTTGCACCGGTCCAGCTCCGCGTTCGCGAGAGCAGTGGCGCGATGACCGTCTGATGGTTTCCCCAATCACCTGCTCGCGCACTGAGGCGCGTACCTGAATGCCCATCTCTCCTACGCCCCGCCTCCCCTCCTCATCCTCCGCTGCGCCCGTGGTGAACACGCGTGTCGCGCTGGCCGTGGCGACCACCATCTTCTTCATGTGGGGCTTCCTCACCTGCCTCAACGACATCCTGATCCCGCATCTGAAGGCGGTGTTCGAACTGAACTATGCCCGCGCGATGCTGGTGCAGTTCACCTTCTTCGGTGCGTACTTCCTGATGTCGCTCCCGGCCGGCCGGCTGGTTGCGCATCTGGGCTACAAGAAGGGCATCGTGGCTGGCCTGGCGATCGCCGCGGTTGGTGCGCTGGGCTTCTGGCCGGCCGCCGAACTGCGCGTGTATGAAGCCTTCCTGGGCGCCCTGTTCGTGCTGGCCACCGGCATCACGGTGCTGCAGGTCGCGGCCAACCCGTACGTGGCGCTGCTCGGTCCGGAACAGACGGCCTCCAGCCGGCTGACCCTGGCCCAGGCGCTGAACTCGCTGGGGACCGCGATCGCACCGATCTTCGGTGGCCTGCTGATCCTGGGCAACACGGTCAAGAGTGCCGATGAGATCGGCGCGCTGCCGGCTGCCGAGCAGATCGCCTACCGCGTGCAGGAAGCGCAATCGGTGCAGGGCCCGTACGTCGGCCTGGCCGTGGCGCTGTTCCTGCTGGCCGTGTTCGTCTACCTGTTCCGTCTGCCTGCGCTGACCGAGACCACCGAGCAGGCCGATACCAGCAAGCACACCCTGCTGGATGCGCTGCGCCATCGCCACGTGCTGTTCGGCGTGCTGGCGATCTTCTTCTACGTTGGGGCGGAAGTGTCGATCGGCAGCTTCCTGGTCAACTACCTGTCGCTGCCCAACATCGGCGGCTTCACCGAGAAGGAAGCCACCCATTACGTTTCGGCTTACTGGACGCTGGCGATGATCGGTCGTTTCGCCGGCTCGGCGATCATGACCCGGTTCTCGCCGCGTGTGCTGCTGACCCTGTTCGCGGGCATGAACGTGGCGCTGCTGGCGCTGACCATGCTCAGCCAGGGGCAGGTCGCGCTGTATTCGATCGTGGCGGTGGGCCTGTTCAATTCCATCATGTTCCCGACCATCTTCGCGCTGAGCATCGAACGCCTGGGCACGCTGACCAACAAGGCCTCCAGCCTGTTGATCATGGCCATCGTCGGCGGCGCGGTGGTGCCGTACCTGCAGGGCCTGCTGGCCGACCAGATCGGGCTGCATGAGTCCTTCATCCTGCCGCTGCTGTGCTACGGCTACATCATCTTCTACGGCCTGTCCGGTTCGCGCCCGGCCGTCGGATTCCGTCAGGGAGCTTGAGGCCACGATGTCCAAGATTGTTTGTTTCGGCGAGATTTTGATCGATCTACTTGCCCAACCGCCGGCCACCCCGGACACCCCGCGTGCCTTCCTGCAGTATGCCGGCGGTGCGCCGGCCAACGTGGCCGTGGCCGCAGCGCGGCTCGGTGCGGACACCCATTTTGCCGGCATGCTCGGCCAGGACATGTTCGGCGACTTCCTCGCCGAGAGCCTGGCCAGTGCCGGCGTGGCGACCGACTGCATCGTGCGCACCGACGCCGCCAAGACCGCGCTGGCGTTCGTCGCCCTGGATGCCGGCGGCGAACGCAGCTTCAGCTTCTACCGCCCGCCGGCGGCCGATCTGTTGTTCCGCAGTGTGCACTTCCACCCGAACTGCTTTGAAGGCACGCGCAGCTTCCACGTGTGCTCCAACAGCCTGACCGAGGCCGAGATCGCGCAGGCCACGCTGGAGGGCATGCGCCGCGCCCGCCAGGCCGGTGCGATGGTCAGCCTCGACCTCAACCTGCGCCCCGCGCTGTGGCCGACCGCTGTCGACCCGCTGCCGCGGTTGTGGGAAGCCCTGTCGCTGGCCGATCTGGTCAAGCTCTCGCGCGAAGAACTGGAGTACCTGGCGGCCGCAGTGCCGGGCGGCGACGCCGCCGTGATCGCGCGCCTGCTGGGTGCGCAGGCGCAGGCGGTGGTGATCACCGACGGCGCCGCGCCGATCCGCTGGCATACCCGCCACACCCACGGCGTGTTGACCGGTTTCCGCGTGACCACGGTTGATTCCACCGCGGCGGGCGATGCCTTTGTCGGCGGCCTGCTGTTCGGGATCGGCGAGCGCGGCGGCGACGGCACCGGTTTTGCCGCGTTCTGCCAGGACCCCACCGCGCTGGTGGAGGCGATCCGGTTCGGCGCGGCCGTCGGTGCTTTGGCCGTGACCCGCAAGGGCGCCTTCGCCGCGATGCCCAGCCTTCATGAAGTCCAGCAACTGCTGCAGCAACAACAGGATGACGCCGCATGACCACGCCGGTTCCGCCGACCCCCGACTTCCGCTCGCCCGCGTTCCTGCGCGCCCACATCGCGCAGACGATGGCGTTCTACCAGCCGCATGAAATCGACCCGAAGGGCGGTTTCTTCCACTACTACCGTGACGATGGCAGCGTGTACGATGCCAGCCACCGCCATCTGGTCAGCAGCACCCGGTTCGTGTTCAACCATGCGATGGCTTACCGCGAATTCGGCAAGCCCGAGGATCTGGCGGCGGCCGAACACGGCGTGCGCTACCTGCGCGAGGTGCATCGCAATCCGGCCACCGGCGGTTATGCGTGGACGCTGCGCGACGGCGTGGTCGAAGACGCGACCAACCACTGCTACGGCGTGGCGTTCGTGCTGCTGGCCTACAGTTGCGCGCTGAAGGCCGGCATTGGCGAGGCGCGTTCGTGGATGGACGAGACCTGGCAGCTGCTGGAAACGCGCTTCTGGGAACCGGCGTTCGGGCTGTACAAGGACGAAGCCGACGCCGACTGGAACTTCACCGACTACCGCGGCCAGAACGCCAACATGCACATGTGCGAGGCGATGCTGGCCGCGTTCGAGGCCAGTGGCGAGCAGCGCTACCTTGATCGTGCGCTGCTGCTGGCCGACCACATGACCCGCCGCCAGGCGGCGCAGGGCGACGGCCTGGTGTGGGAGCACTACGATACCCAGTGGCAGATCGACTGGGACTACAACCGCGACAACCCCAAGCACCTGTTCCGTCCGTGGGGTTTCCAACCCGGGCATCAGACCGAGTGGGCCAAGCTGCTGCTGATCCTGGATCGCCACGTACACGCCGACTGGCTGGTGCCGACCGCGCGGCATCTGTTCGATGTGGCGGTGGCGCGCAGTTGGGACGCCGAGCGTGGTGGGTTGTATTACGGCTTCGCGCCGGATGGCAGCGTCTGCGATGACGACAAATATTTCTGGGTACAGGCCGAATCGCTGGCCACCGCCGCGCTGCTGGCCAAGCGCACCGGCGATGCCGTGTACTGGGACTGGTACGACGCCCTGTGGGGCTACGCGTGGCAGCACATGATCGATCATCGCTACGGTGCCTGGTATCGCATCCTGGATGCGGACAACCGCAAGTACAGCGATGAGAAGAGCCCGGCCGGCAAGACCGATTACCACACCATGGGCGCGTGCTACGAAGTGCTCAACGTGGTCCGTTGAATCCGGTAGCCGACCGTCGGTCGGCTTCCCCGACATCCCGGTAGAGCCGACCGTTGGTCGGCTGCCCCCGCAGCCAGGCAGGTCCCCATGCGCGCGCACAGCCGTCTCCATGTCGTTGCACCGGCCAGCTGGCTGATGCTGGTCCTGCTGGCAGCATGGGCACTGCCCGTGGCAGCCGCCCCGCTGGCGGCGGAGTGGTCATTCCGCCTGCTGCCCGGTGACGCGCAGCTTCGTGCCCACCCGCAGCTGGCCGAGTGGCGTGCCGCACAGGTGCCCGGCGCGGTGCATACCGACCTGCTGGCGCGGGGGCAGATTCCCGATCCTTACGTGGGTGCGCCGGAGGCCGGGCTGCAGTGGATCGGCCTGGCCGACTGGGAGTACCGCGCACGATTCGATGTGGATGCGACGACCTTGGCGCGCGCGCACGCCGAGCTGGCCTTCGAAGGCCTGGATACGTTCGCCACGGTCACGCTCAACGGCCAGCCGTTGCTGCAGGCCGACAACAGCCATCGCACCTGGCGTGCGCGGGTGGAGGGCAGGCTGCGGCCTCGCGGCAATGAACTGCGCGTCGTGCTGCGCTCGCCGATCCGCACGCTGCTGCCGGGCGTGCAGGCGATGCCGCACAAGATCGCCGGCAACTACCCCTCGCCGTATGGCGATGAGCCCAAAGACGCGATGGTCGGCAATTTCGTACGCAAACCGGGCTACCACTTCGGTTGGGACTGGGGCCCGCGTTACGTGACCGCGGGCATCTGGCGGCCGGTGACGCTGGAGAGCTGGGACGCGCAGCGGCTGACCGCGCTGGTGGTGCAGACCCGCAGCCTGGACGCGGCCAAGGCTGAGCTTGAGATCGCGGTCGAGGTGGAAAGCGCAGTGGTTGGTTCCGCGTCGGTGCAGATCGAGGTGCTGGATCCGGACGGCACGCGCGTGGCGCGCATCGACCGCAGGACGATGCTGAAGGCCGGTGACAACCGCGTCGCGGTGCCGGTGGCGCTGCAGGAGCCGCGGCGCTGGTGGCCGGCCGGGCAGGGCGAGCAGGCCCGCTATACCGTGCGTGCCACGCTGGCACCTGAGACGGCGGAGGCGACGCACATCGAGCAGCGCACCGGCCTGCGTACCGTCGAGCTGCGCCGCGAGGTGGACCGCAACGGCGGACAGGGCTTCGTGTTCGTGATCAACGGTGTGCCTATCTTCGCCAAGGGCGCCAACGTGATTCCGTTCGACATGTTCCCGGCGCGTGTGGACGCGGCGCGGATCCGGCGCGAGCTGACCGCGGCGCGCGATGCCAACATGAACATGCTGCGCAACTGGGGCGGTGGCTATTACGAAGACGATGTGTTCTTCGATATCGCCGACGAGCTGGGGCTGCTGGTCTGGCAGGACTTCATGTTCGGTGGCGGCATGCAGCCCGGCTACGATCCGGCGTTCCGCGCGAACGTGGTCGGCGAGGCGCGCGACAATGTGCGCCGCCTGCGGCATCACCCCAGCGTGGTGCTGTGGTGTGGCAACAACGAAGAAGAGACCGCATGGAAGGACTGGGGCCACGGCCGTGACCTGACCGCTGCCGATCCTGCCTTCGCCGCGAAGGTCTGGCAGGGCTATGTGGAGTTGTTCGGCAACGACCTGCGCCAGGTGGTGGCCGAGGAAGGGCTGGGCGTGCCGTACTGGTCCAGCTCGCCGAGCAATGATCTGGACGAGAAGGCCAACGATTCCACCCGTGGCGACAAGCACTACTGGCAGGTGTGGGGCAACCCGGCGCTGCCGGTGACCGCCTACCTGCGTGAAACGCCGCGCTTCATGTCCGAATACGGGCTGCAGGCCTGGCCGGTGCTGCGCACGCTGGACGGCATCATTCCCGCCGCCGAGCAGCAGATGGACAGCCCGACGGTGCGCGCGCACCAGAAGTTCATGGCGGGCGAGGGCAACCAGCGCCTGCTCAAGTACATCGAGGAGGAGTACGGCACGCCGCGTGACTTCCCCACGTTCGTCTACCTGAGCCAGGTGATGCAGGCCGATGGCATCCAGCTCGCTGCCCTGCATCACCGGGCCTCGCGGCCGTACACGATGGGCTCGCTGTACTGGCAGCTCAACGATGTATGGCCGGGGGCGTCGTGGTCCAGCATCGATTACGCCGGCCGCTGGAAGGCGCTGCACTTCCACGCCAAACGTTTCTTCGCCGACCACGCGGTGGCGGCGTTGCGCGACGAGGGCGTGACCCGGGTGAGCCTGCTCAATGATCGTCAGCAGGGCCTGCAGGCGACGTGGCGGCTGCGGGTGATGGACCTCGATGGCACCCAGCGCAGCGAGCAGCAGCACACCGTCGCAGTGCCGCCGCTGTCAGCGTTGGAGGTAGGACGATTTGCCGATGCCGACCTGTTGAAGGGCGCTGATCCTGCGCGGACCGTGGCGGTGGTCGAGCTGTTCGACGGCGCCACGCTGTTGTCGCAGCAGGTGGTGTATTTCGTCCCGGCCAAAGCGTTGGCGCTGTCACCGGCGAAGATCGACAGCGCGCTGCGCGCCGATGGCGACGGCTACCTGCTGACGCTGCGCTCGCCGACGCTGGTGCGGGCGCTGTGGATCGACTTCGATGGGCTGGATGCCGCGCTGGAGAACAATGCGCTCGACCTGTTGCCGGGTGAAACGGTGACGATCCGGCTGCGCGCGGAGGCGGATCTGGCCACGCTGCGCGGCGCGTTGCGCCTGCACTCTTTGGCAGATATCCGGAGGTAGGGCCACGCCATGCGTGGCTGGCGTGGTACCGGAATCGCGCGAAAGGCATCCACGCGTGGCGTGGATCCACCCGTTACAGCGTGATCTGCTGGAAGTTCTCGACGCGGTCGTGGCCGTGGGTGGCCTCACCGCTGCGCGGCAGCGGGTAATCGTCCAGGCGGTCGATCAGGCGCGTCTGCAGGCCGGCGTCGCGCGCGGCATCCAGCTCTTCCACCACGTCAGACAGGAACAGGATCTGCGCGGCCGGTACGTCGATCGCCTCGACGATGTGACGGTAGCTGTCGGCCTCACGCTTGCCGCCCACTTCGGTGTCGAACCAGCCCGAGACCAGCCCGGTCAGGTCACCGGCTTCGCTGAAGCCGAAGAACAGCTTCTGCGACGGCACCGAGCCGGAGGAATACACGTACAGCGGCTTGCCCTGCGCATGCCAGCCCTTCAGGACGGCGGCCACTTCCGGATAGAAGTGCGCCTTGTAATCGCCGTTGCGGTAGCCGGCTTCCCAGATCATGCCCTGCAGCGCCTTGAGCGCGGTGTGCTTGCGGTCCTGGTCGATCCAGCCCTGCAGCGTCTCCACGATCAGGCTGTCCTGGCAGGCACCACCGATCTCCACCGCCACCGCGTCCAGCCAGCGGCGCACCTGCGGCTCCTGGCCGTGCGCGGCGACGAACGCCGGCAGCGCCTTGCGCGCATACGGGAACAGCACGTTCTTGACGAACGAAATGCTGCTGGTGGTGCCCTCGATATCGGTGAGGATGACGGTCGGTTGCGGCATGGATCAGTCGGCCTGGTGCTGTGCGGGGTGGTAACGCGGGAAGGTCTGGGCGATGTCGCTGCCGGTGAAATGGCCGACCCAGCCATCCGGCTCGGTGAAGAAGCGGATCGCCACGAAACTCGGTTCCTCGCCCATATCGAACCAATGGGTGATGCCATCGGGCACGGCGATCAGGTCGTTCTTGACGCACTCGATCTCGTAGACCTTGCCGTCCACGTGCAGGGTGAACAGCCCGGAGCCGGCGACGAAGAAGCGGACTTCATCTTCCTTGTGGAAGTGCTCGTCCAGGAACTTCCTGCGCAGCTCGGCGCGGTTCGGGTTGTCCGGCGCGATCGAGGCGACGTCCACGCTCTTGAAACCGTGCGTGGCGACGAGACGGTCGATATCGACCTTGTAGGCGGCGAAGACCTCGTCCTGGCTGGCGCCCGGCGCGACCTCGTGGGCCGCCTGCCAGCGCTCGAACGTGACGCCGATCTTCTTCAGTTCGGCAGCGATCGCCTCGCCATCCCGGCTGTCGAACAGCGGGACATCCGGGGCGGTGTCATCAAAGATACGGAGTCGGCTCATGGCGGCGGCATCGAGGCGAAGAGGGGAAGGAAAGGGTACCAGTGCGGCGCCGGGGTGGGGGCGACGTACTGATGCCGATGCGCGGAATACAGATTCTCTTCAGGAATCTGAGCGCGATCAGCCACGCAGCTTGCGCAGTTCCAGCTCACAGTGCAGCAGGAATTCGAAGGCTTCCATGTGGCGGCGCGCCTCGGCCATGGTGCGGCCCCACGCGTACAGGCCGTGGCCGTCGATCAGGTAGCCCCACAGCGGCTGGGTGTCGAGCAGGGCATCGACCTGGGCCGAGAGCACGTCCATGTCCTGTGTATTGGCGAACACTGGCACATCGATCGCCATCTCGTGGGTGCTGTTGCCGTGGAAGGCCTTCAGCAGCTCGTAGCCTTCCAGGCGGATATGGCCCTGCGGCGCATACAGGCGCGAGGCGATGGTCTGCACCGGCGAATGGGTGTGCAGCACGCAGCCGATCTCCGGGAACCGGCGATACAGCTGGGTGTGCAGCAGCGTCTCGGCGGACGGGCGCAGCGGGCGGCCGACGGCCTGGCCGTCGAAATCGACCACCATGATGTCGTCCTCCACCAGCCGGCCCTTGTCCTTGCCGGACACGGTGATCGCCGCGTGGCGGTCATCCAGGCGGTGGGAGAAGTTGCTGCTGGTGGCCGGGGTCCAGCCGGCGTGCGCCAGCTCGCGGACGTTGTCGATCAGCAGCTGGGCCAGTTCGCTCAGGCGCGCGGTGTCGTACGGGAAGGTGGGGGTGCTCATGGGGCTATTTTACGGCGCTTCCATCGATTTCGCGCGCTCTGCGGTAGTGCCGGCCGCCGGCCGGCTCCTCATGAGCGTGTTGGGTGCAGGTGGAGCCGGCC
>NZ_JASCOO010000099.1:0-15334 GCF_029959485.1 Stenotrophomonas sp. PS02301 | reverse complement strand
GGGCGGGTGGGGGTGACCGGGGAGGGGGGGGCGGTTTGCGGCGCGGGCGGGCGGCGGGCCGGCACGACCGATTACGTGCGTGTCTGGCCTTCGCCGCGGACGACGAAGCGCTCCACGGTGAGCGCTTCCAGTCCCATCGGGCCGTAGGCATGCAGGCGGGTGGTGGAGATGCCGATCTCCGCACCCAGGCCGAGCTCGCCACCATCGGAGAAGCGCGAGGAGGCGTTGACCATCACCACCGCTGAGCGCAACGCGTGCACGAAGCGCTCCGCCGCCGCGGCATCCTCGGTCGCGATCACTTCGGTGTGGTCCGAGCTGTACTGCTGGATATGCGCGAGGGCGTGGTCGAGGTCGTCCACCACGCGCACGGCGAGGATCAGATCCAGATACTCGGCGGCGTAATCGTCTTCGCTGGCTGCCTCTGCATCGGGCAGCCACTGGCGTGCCACCGCATCGGCGCGTAGCTGCACCCCACGCTCGGCCAGCGCTTTCGCCGCCAAGGGCAGGAAGGTCGGCGCGAGGTCGGTATGGACCAGCAGCGTCTCCAGCGAGTTGCAGGCCGACGGCCGGCTGCACTTGCCATCCACCAGCAGGCGCAGCGCCAGTGCAGGATCGGCGGCGCGGTCCACGTACAGATGGCAGACGCCCTTGTAATGCTTGATCACCGGTACGCGGGCATGCTCGGCCACGAAGCGGATCAACCCTTCCCCACCGCGTGGAATCGCCAGGTCGATCAGGTCGTTGAGCTGCAGCAGCGCCAGCATGGTCTCGCGGCGCAGATCCTCGACCAGCGTCAGTGCTGCATCGGCAATGCCGGCCTCGCGCAGCGCGCGCTTGAGCGAGGCGGCAATCGCGGTGTTGGAGTGGATCGCCTCCGAGCCGCCGCGCAGGATCACGCCGTTGCCGGCCTTGATGCACAGCGCTGCCGCATCGGCGGTCACGTTGGGGCGCGCCTCGTAGATCATCGCGATGACGCCCAGCGGTACGCGCACTTTCTGAACGCGGATGCCATTGGGGCGCACATCATCGCGGGTTACCTGGCCGACCGGATCGGGCAATGCGGCGACCTCGCGCAGGGCGGCGGCGATACCGGCCAGACGCGGCGGGTTCAAGGCCAGGCGATCCAGCATCGCCGTGCCCACGCCCTTCTCCGTGGCCGCAGCAAGATCGCGGGCGTTGGCGGCGAGAATCGCATCGGTATCGGCGTCCAGCGCGGTGGCCATGGCCTCCAGCAGTTCGGCCTTGGCGGCGGAGGACAGCTGAGCGAGTTGCTGGGCAGCCTCGCGGCAGGCCAGCGCCTGGGTGCGGATGTCGGTAGTGGAGCTGGCGACCATCTCAATATCCTTGAAAAAACACGGTGGGGACGCAATCACAACAGCACCAGATCGTCACGGTGGATGACGTTGCCACCGTAGTTGTAACCGAGCACGCTTTCGATGTCGCGCGAGTGGCGCCCGGCGACGCGGCGGATGTCGCTGGCCGAGTACTGGCTGACGCCACGGGCCAGGCAGACCTCGCCGGCCTCGGTGCGTTGCCGGATCTCGACCATGTCACCGCGGCGGAAGTCACCCTCGGCACCGACCACGCCGCCGGGCAGCAGCGAGGCGCCCTTGCCACGCAGCGCATCGGCCGCACCGGTATCGACCAGGATCGCGCCCGGTTCCAGCGGTGCGTGCCGCAGCCAGTATTTGCGCGCGGCCACGCGGGTCTGCGCGGCATGGATGCGGGTGCCGAAGAGGCGGCCCTGGCTGAGCGCGCGCACCACCTCGGCGCTGCGCCCGTTGAACAGGCAGGTCTCGATGCCGACACGCCCGGCCTTGGCTGCGGCCTCCAGCTTGGTATGCATGCCGCCGGTGCCCGCGCCGCTGCCGGCCCCCCCGGCCATCGCCAGCACCTCGACGGTCAGCTCGGACACATCGTGGATCGGCCGCGCCTGCGGATCACGCCGCGGGTCGGCGCTGTACAGGCCGTCGATATCGGTGGCGATGAACAGCACATCGGCGTCGATCAGCGCAGCGACGGTCGCCGCGAGATTGTCGTTGTCGCCGAGCTTGAGCTCATCCACCGAGACGGTGTCGTTCTCGTTGACCACCGGCAGCGCGCCCAGCCGCAGCAGTTCGTTGAGCGTGGCCCGGGCATTGAGGTAGCGGCGGCGGTTGCGCAGGTCGTCATGGGTCAGCAGCACCTGCGCCACCGGACGTTCGAAGAAGCGCTGCCACAGCCCGATCAGCTGCGCCTGGCCCAGCGCGGCCAGTGCCTGCCGTGCGGCCATCGCCGCCCCGGCTTCCAGCGCGCGCGGCACGATCGCCCGGCCAGCGGCGACCGCGCCGGAGGACACGATCACCACTTCACGCCCGGCCAGGACATTGGCCGAGACGAACTGGGCCAGCCCCAGTGCGTGGCGGGGCGAGAGACCGCCGCCGTCAGCGGCCAGCAGGCTGCTGCCCACTTTGAGGACGGCACGTTTCCACTGCGGAACGGCTTGTTCGGTAAACGGCGAAGGCACGGACTGGTTCATGTGATCGGCGCGCTCAGCGCGTGCTCCATTCGTGGATACGGGCGGTGGCACTGCCGTGCACCAGCAGCGGATCGGTGTCGACCAGCGCCTGCGCGGCGGCCAGGTCGGCGATGTCCTGCAGCACGTAGGCGCCACCGCTCTTGTCGGTGAAGCCCCCGGTCAGCAGCAGCTGCCCGCGGGCCCGCACCGCATCGAGAAAGCGCACGTGCGCGGCACCCACGTCATCGCGGAAGTCCGGCGTGCGGGTGACCATCACCAGGTAACAGGTTTTCATGTGGATCCTTTTCCCGGGCTCGCCCGGCAAGACGTTACAAAAACGGCGGCCTTGCGGCCGCCGTCGTGATTACACCAGTGCGGCCCAGCGGGCGCGCAGTTCATCCAGCCGCAGGTCGGCGGCCGCGCCGGGCGACACGCGCGCGGCCAGGCTGCCTTCGGGGGTCCGCCCCTGCCCGGCCGTATCCGCCGCCGCGGCGGCGGCCTTGTAGGCCTCGCGGAACGGCACACCGGCCACCGCCGCTTCCACGGCGACATCGGTGGCGTACATGCCCGAGTCGATCGCCGCACGCAGCTTGTCATCGCGCCATTCCAGGTTGGCCAGCAGCGCCGGCAGCAGTTCCAGCGCGGCCAGACCGCGGCCGAAGCCATGGAAGATCGCGCCCTTGCTGCTCTGCAGATCGCGGTGATAGCCCGACGGCAGCGACAGCAGCTGCTCGATCTCGGTGCGGGCCGCGGCCACGCTGGCGTGGGTGGCACGCATCAGTTCGATCACGTCCGGGTTGCGCTTGTTCGGCATGATCGAACTGCCGGTGGTGTACTGCGCGGGCAGCGCGACAAAGCCGAACTCGCCGCTGGTGAACAGCGACAGGTCCCATGCGATGCGGCGCAGATCCAGGGTGGCGCCGCCAAGCGCTTCCAGTGCGGCCAGCTCGAACTTGCCGCGCGAGAGCTGCGCGTAGATCGGCGAGATCTGCATCCGCGCGAAGCCGAGTGCCTCGGTGGTGTGCGCGCGGTCCAGCGGCAGGTTCACGCCATAACCGGCGGCCGTGCCGAGCGGATTGGCATCGACCAGGGTGAAGGTGTCGTGCGCGCGGATCGCGTTGTCGATGAAGGCTTCGGCCCAGCCGGCCCACCACATGCCCGCCGAGGACACCACGGCGCGCTGGATGTGGGTATAGCCCGGCACCGGCAGGTCTTTTTCGGCCTCGGCGCGATCCAGCGCGACCTTGGCGATCTCGCGGCTCAGCTCGGCCACGCGCAGCAGCTTGTCCTTCAGCCACAGCCGGGTCGCCACCAGGATCTGGTCGTTGCGGCTGCGCCCGGTGTGGATCTTGCGGCCGGCATCGCCGAGGCGCTCGGTCAGGCGCGCTTCGATCGCCGAGTGGCAATCCTCGAAGCGCTCATCCAGCACGAACGCGCCACTGCGGAAATCCTCGGCCAGCACGTCCAACTCGCGCTGCAGGCCGACGCGTTCGTCGTGGGCGAGGATGCCGATGTTCTCCAGGCCCTGCGCATGCGCCTTGCTGGCCGCCACGTCGTACAGGAAGAACGCGCGGTCCAGGATCACATCATCGCCGGCCAGGAAAGTCTGGATCTTGGCGTCTACCGCCACGCCGGGCTTCTGCCACAGAAGGTCTGCCATGTCTTGCTCCGTAGGCGGAATCGCTCCGCCGGGTTGTCAGGGCGCGCGCAGGGGGCCGCGCTGCGCCGTGGGAATTCAGTGCGGGATAGAGGCCAGTTCGTCCAGGCCCAGTGCCAGGTTGAGGTTCTGCATCGCCTGGGTGGCCGCGCCCTTGAGCAGGTTGTCCAGGGTCGCCACCACCACGACGCGCTTGCCGCCCGGGGCGACGTCGAAGCCGCCGATCTGCACGCCGTGCCGGCCCGCAATCTGGCTTACCCAGGGCGCTTCGTCGATCACGTCGACCAACGCTTCGTTGGCGTAGTACTTCTGGTAGAGCGCGATCACGTCCTCGCGCTTGACGACCGTGTTGAGCCACAGGTTCACGGTCATGGTGATGCCGCGGAAGTGCGGCGCCACATGCGGCATGAACTCCACCGGCACGCGCAGGTGCGCGGTGACTTCGCGCTCGTGCACATGGTTGGTCAGCGCATACGGCATCAGGTTGTCGCGCAGCAGTTCGGGATTGTTCTTGTCCGAGGGCGTGGTGCCCGCGCCGGAGTAGCCGGAAACACCAAAGCACTGCGGCGGGCCGGCCAGCTGCTGCAGCAGCGGGCTGATCGCCAGCTGCATCGCGGTGGCGTAGCAGCCCGGGTTGCTGATGTGCTTCTGGCCCAGGTAGTCGCCCCGGGTCAGCTCCGGCAGGCCGTAATACCAGCTCGGCTCGAAGCGGTGATCGGCCGACAGATCGACGGTCACCGTGTCCGGCCTGGCCGCATCCAGCGCGGTGACGAACGGCGCGGACAGGCCATTGGGCAACGCCAGGATCACGGCGTCCATGCCCTTGGCGGCGACAGCATCCGCATCCAGGTTCTCGAACTGCAGTTCACCGTGCCAATCGCTGTGGTGGTCGCTCACGCGCTGGCCAGCCAGTTCGCGCGAGGACACGAAGCCCAGCTGCAGGTGCGGGTGGGCGGCGATCAGTTTGATCAGCTCGGCGCCGGTGTGGCCGCGGGCGCCGACGATGCCGACAGTGAAGGTCTCGGTGCTCATGCGTGTGCGTCCAGGCGGTGCTGCAGGTGGCGTTTCACCCCCTGCCATTCCGCATCGATGATGGAGAAGATGACGGTATCGCGCGGGGTGCCATCCGGGTGGCGCTTGTGGTTGCGCAGCACGCCGTCCTGCTTGGCGCCCAACCGTGCGATCGCGGTGCGCGAGGTAAGGTTGAACCAGCTGGTCTCGAACACCACGCTCAGGCATTCCAGCCGCTCGAAGGCGTGGGTGAGCAGCATCAGCTTGGTCTCGGTGTTGATGCCGGTGCGCTGGGCGGCCTCGCCATACCAGGTGTAGCCGATGCTCAGGCGCGGCACCTCGGCGTCCAGATCGTAGTAGCGGGTGGTGCCGACCACTTCATCGGCCTCGTTGAGGACCGCGAACGGCAGCACCTTGCCCTCGGCCTGCGCCTGAAGCGCGGCCTGGACATAGGCGGTCATGGTCTTCGCACTCGGCACCTGGGTGTACCAGAGCTTGGACAAGGTGCCATCCCCCAGTGCACCGCGCAGGCCATCGATGTGCGCCATCTGCAGCGGCTCCAGCCGGGCGTGTGTGCCGGCCAGTGTGGGGACCTTGGTCCAATCGGCGAGATTCATGAGGTTCAGCCCTCCAGGCTGGGGGTGCGTGCGGCGCAATGCTCGACGTACGCTTTGATGCGGTCGAAGCCATCGGCGCCGAACCAGAACACTTTCCAGTGGCCCTGCTTGTAGCAGCCATCGGATTGCGCGTAATAGAAGTGATTGATCGGGTTGCCGTTGCGCGAGCGCCAGAACAGCTGTGGGGTTTCGTCCAGCATGACATTCCAGACCGCGCGGCCAAGGCCTTCGCCCTGCGCGTCATCGAGCACCGCGAACTTGTCCAGGTAGACGCCTTCGGGCTCGTCGGTAAGGATCACCGCGGTGCGATAGTTCTCGCTCACGTAGGCGCGCAGCAGCTTGGTTTTCTGGAAGTAGTCCGGCACCAGGGTACGGCCGAAGCTGGATTCGATCAGCTGCTTCAGGCGCGGCAGATCGAGCGCATCCCACGCGGTGGCGCGCAGCACCTTCTCGCCCTTGCGCACCAGCGTGCCCGAGCCCTTGTGGGTGAACAGCTCCTTGGCCAGGTCCGCCGGGCGGGTGATCGACACCGACGATTCCAGCGGCAGGCGATCGAGCAGGTCCTTGATCTGCTCGATCTTGACCCGCATGCCGCCATGGATCCACGGCTGCTGCATCAGCTGGTCGTACTCGGTGGACAGGTTGATCGAATCGATCACCTTGCCCTCTTCATCAAGCAGGCCGCCGGTGCCGGTCAGGAAGATGATCTTGTAGGGCTGCAGTTCCTGCACCAGCTCATTGGCGGCGAAATCGGCGTTGACGTTGAGGATCTGCCCGCAGCGGGTTTCGCCCAGGCTGGTGATCACCGGGATCGAGCCGGCACGCAGGCTGGCTTCGATCGGGGCCAGGTTGACCTTCTTGACCTCACCGACCAGGCCGTAGGTGTCCTGGTCCAGGTACTCGGCTTCGAACACGCCGCCGGTGATCGAGGTCGCGCGTGCGCCGTTCTGCTGCAGGGCTTCGACCAGCTGCAGATTGGAGGCCTGGAACACCCGGCGCACGATCGCCAGGCCTTCGGCCGAGGTCACGCGCAGGCCGTTGACGGTCTGCTTCTCGATGCCGGCCGCCGACAGTTCGGCATCCAGCTGCGGGCCGGCGCCATGCAGCACGATCGGGGTCAGGCCGACTTCCTGCAGGAACGACAGCGAGGAGGTCAGCGCCTCCAGGTCATCGCGCAGCACCGCGCCGCCGACTTTGACCACGGCGAAGCGTTTGGCGTCCAGCTGCGAGAAACGCTTGAGGTACTGGCTGATTTCCTTCGCGCTGGCCATGCTCGAGAGCAGGCGCACGATGGTCTGACGGGTCTGGCGGTGGGGCTGGGAAGAAGGCATTTCGATATCGTCGCAGGCGGCCGGGGCCGCGATGGGAGTTCCGTCAGTGGGGGACCACGACGGCGTCATTCGATCAGGCGCCGTGCGCAATGATGCGGTGCACGGACGCGGCGTAACGCTGCAGCTGCTCCAGTGTCACGAACTCATCGGCGGTGTGGGCCTGGGCGATGTCGCCCGGGCCGTACACCAGCGTGGTGTAACCCCCGGCCGAGAACAGCGAAGCCTCGGTCCAGAAATCCACCGCGTTGCCGATCGGGATATCCAGCGCATCGGCCACGTCACGCGCGGCCAGCCGGCGGTTTTCTGCTTCGGCAATATCGCCGGCCGGGAAGCTGGGCCCACGGAAGGTCTCGGTGAACACCGCGGCCTCCGGTTCGGCGAAACCGGCAAAGGTGGCCAGCAGCGCATCGATATCCATCGACGGCAGCGGGCGGAAGCCGAAGCGCACCTCGGCGGCGGGCGCGATCATGTTGGCCTTGATGCCGCCTTCCACGCGCCCGATGTTGAAGCGCAGGCCGGTGAGCCCGCCGAAGCGCGCATGCGACAACGACTCGACATGGTCCAACGCGCGGTTGCCCCAGCGCATCGCCTGATGCAGTGCGCTGGCGGCCGCATCCTGCTTGCCCGAGGCATGCCCGGCGCGGCCCTTGAACTGCATCAGCACCGAGCTGATGCCACGGTGCGCGAGTACCGCTTCGCTCATCGTCGGCTCGGCCACCAGCACCGCTTCATACGCAATGCCACGGGCGAGGAACGCGGCGATGCAACGCGGGTCGTTGGCCTCCTCGTCGCTGGAGAACAGAAACGCGGCGTCGCCATCGCTGGCGTTCGCAGCCGCCACCAACGCCGCCGCGGCGCCCTTGATGTCGCACACGCCCAGTCCGATCACGCGGTCCTCGGCGCGCCGCATCACGTGCGGATCGGCCGTCCAATGCGGCGAATCCGGCACGGTATCCAGGTGCACGTTGAACAGATACTTCGGGGTGCCACGCACCGCATACAGGCTGACTGCACCGTCGCCATGGTCGATCACCTCCACATTGAACCCGGGCAGGTTCGCACGCAGGTAATCGAAGATGCCGCCAGTGGTGATCGCACGCGGCGGATTGCGCGTGTCGAACGACACAAGCTGCTGCAGGTGATCGAGTGTCTGTTCAAGCATGAATCAACAATCCTGTGGAATTCCGCCGGGCATGGCCAGGCGCTACCGGAATGCGTCTGGTGGAGAGCCCCCTTGGTGTTCAAGGGGGCGCGCCAACGGCGCGGGGTTGAGGAAGAATGCGCGGGAGACGCGCGCGCAATTCAATCGCTCAGCGATTGACTTGCGCGTAAAGCGTCGAGCTCATGCCGAACAGCTTGATGAAGCCTTCGGCTTCTTCCACGCCCCAGTCCGCCGACTGCGCATAGGTGGCGCCCTTGGCGTTGAGCAGGTGCGGCGACTTCACGGCCACGGCATCCACACGGCCACCGCGGGTCTCCAGCACCACTTCACCGTTGACCTTGGTCTGCGAGGACTTCAGGAAGGCCTCGATGTCGGTCTTGAGCGGGTCGTGGTAGAAGCCTTCGTACACCAGCTCCACCCACTTGCGTGCCACGTCCGGCTTGAAGCGGTTCTGCTGCTTGGTCAGCACCGCATCTTCCAGCGCACGGTGCGCGGCCAGCAGCGAGACCAGGCCCGGCGCTTCAAACACGATGCGGCCCTTCAGGCCGATCACGGTGTCACCGGTGTAGACGCCACGGCCGACGCCGTACGGGGCGAACAGCTTGTTGAGCTTGGCCAGGATCTGCTCACCCGGCAGCGCCTTGCCATCCAGCTCGACCGCTTCGCCTTCGACGAACGTCAGGGTCACGGTGAGCGGCTCGACCGGCCATTCGCTGCGCGGGGCGCACCAGCCGCGGGCACCCTCGCCCGGGGCTTCCCAACGGTCGATCTCGCCGCCGGACATGGTCAGGCCGAGCAGGTTCTCGTTGATGGTGTAGGCCTGCTGCTTGGCACGCACGCCGAAGCCACGCTCTTCCAGGTACTTCTGCTCATAGGCGCGGGTCTGGGTGTGTTCCTTCTGGATCTCACGGATCGGCGCGACGATCTGGTAATCGCCCAGTGCCTTCACGGCCAGATCGAAACGGACCTGGTCGTTGCCCATGCCGGTGCAGCCGTGGGCGATGATGTTGGTGCCCAGCTCGGCGGCGCGCTTGAGCGCGGCATCCACGATCAGGTAGCGATCGGAGACCAGCAGCGGGTACTGGCCCTGGTAGCCTTCGCCGGCCCACACGAACGGCTTGACGAAACCACTCCAGATCGCCGGGCCACCATCGACGGTGACGTGGCTGGTGACGCCCAGCTCGGCGGCACGCTGCTCGATGAAATCGCGCTCTTCGTCATCCACGCCGCCGGTATCGGCGAACACGGTGTGCACGTTGTAGCCGCGCTCCTGCAGGTAAGGCACGCAGAAGCTGGTGTCGAGTCCGCCGGAGAAGGCCAGGACGATGTCTTTGTTGCTCATGGGGGTCAGGTCCAATAGGGGAATGCGGTAAGAATCTGGGTTGGTGCGGGTAGAGCCACGCCATGCGTGGCTGCACCATTGGATGCGTTCGATCAGCGGCCGATCAATGCCGACATGATCGCCTTCTGCACATGCAGGCGGTTTTCGGCTTCGTCGATCGCGATGCACTGCGCCGAATCCATCACGCCGTCGGTCGCTTTCACGTTGCGACGCAGCGGCAGGCAGTGGCTGAAGACACCGTTGTTGGTGAGCGCCATCTTGGCTTCGTCGACGATGAAGTGCTTGTACTGATCGCGGATCGGCTTTTCCGGTTCCCAGTTGCCGAAGAACGGCAGCGCGCCCCAGCTCTTGGCGTACACCACGTCCGCGCCGGCGTAGGCACTGGCGATGTCATGGCTGACCTGCAGCGAACCGCCGCTCTCGGCGACGTTCTGCTCGGCCCAGCCCATGTAGCGCTCATCCAGGATGTAATCCGGGGTCGGGCACAGCAGGGTCACGTCCATGCCCATGCGGGTGGCGATGGTCAGCGCCGAGTTGGCCACCGCGGTGTTCAGCGGCTTGGGGTGATAGGTCCAGGTCAGCACATACTTCTTGCCGCGCAGGTCCTGGGTGCCGAAGTGTTCCTGCAGGGCCATCACGTGGGCCAGTTCCTGGCACGGGTGGGTGATGGTTTCCATGTTGATCACCGGCACCGGCGAGTACTTGGCGAAGCTCTTGAGCACTTCGTCCTCGCGGTCCTTGGTCCAGTCGATGAACTTCGGGAAGGCACGCACGCCGATCAGGTCCACATAGCGGCCCAGCACTTTGGCCACTTCGGCGATGTGTTCCTCGGTGTCCCCGTCCATCACCGAGCCCAGGTTGAACTCGATCGGCCAGGCGTCTTTGCCCGGCTGCAGCACGATCGCGTGGCCGCCCAGCTGGAACGCGCCCAGCTCGAAGCTGGTGCGGGTGCGCATGGAGGGATTGAAGAACACCAGGGCAATCGACTTGCCCTTGAGCTCGTCGCCCAGTTTGTTGCGCTTGAACAACGCGGCCTGGGTCAACAGGGCATCCAGGTCGGTGCGGCTCCAATCCTGGGTGTTCAGGAAGTGCTTCAGGGACATCGATCGATCCTTTGCGGCTGGTTTTCCACCGTTTCCGGCAGAGGTTGGGGGCGCCGGGGCGCGTTCAGGGCTCAACAAAACGTATACAGATGAAACTTTTCAGATCGTAGAAACGAAAAAACCCAGCGCGGGGGCTGGGTTTTACAAACAGGCAGCACGAAGCTCCGGTTACCCAGCGAAAATGTGGGGTTCCGGTCGGCGGGCACGCGACGTCATGCCCGTAGCCATACGGGCGGCGCTGGTGTCGTGCTGGAAGTCGGTGAGTTTCATGGCCGCCCATCTTTGCATGCACCCGGGGCGGGTGCAAGGCCTGAATGGAAATTCAGGTTGAAGGCGTCGCCCGTGAGGCGACGGGAGGTGTCACGGGTTGGCGCCACCGGCCTGCTCGTTGCCCACCCACGGGGTGATAGAGACCCGGATCTTGAGGCGGTTGCCTGGGTCTTCCGGCAGGCGTGACCGGTACTTGGTGCCCTTGTAGACGTAGTCCACGTCGTAGGCGATCGGGCGGCGGAACTCACGGCCGACCGGGATGATCTTGCAATCCCGGGTCAACAGCGGCCCGGTGTTGGCCGGCGTGGCCTCGACCACCACCGTCTCGGCGTAGCCGCTCTCGTCGGTACTGCCGTCTTCCCGGCGGAAGATCGAGCGCACCGAATCCATGAAGCGGCCGAAGCGGCCCTTGTCTTCCTGCGGCTCCTCGCCGGTGACATTGACCGGCGCGAGCGTGCGGGTGGAGACCGGCTCGCAGTGCTCTTCAGTGCGGGTGGCGCGCAGGGTCTGGAAGACCGGCTCGACGTTGAGCACCTGGGCGTAGTCGAACTTGACGTTCTCCACGATCACCACCCGGTTGCGCACCTCACCCTCCTGGGCGCACGCCCCGAAGGCGGCACTTCCGAGCAGGCAGACCAGCGTCAACAACGAAGCGGATTTCATTGGCAACAAGGAAAAGGACAAGAGGGATAGTTTAGGCAGTGGCAAGCACAAGGGGCTGAACATTACCCTTCCGTGACGTTTCTGCCCATAGGCCGACCCCACCTGCGGGGCCGGAAGCCCGCCACGACGGGACGGAACCCCTGAAGCCTTCAGCCACACCGCCGGCGGCCGGGGTCGCCTGCCTGCCCTGCCCACATCCCCCCAAAGCCCCCGACACGTTCTAAAATCGACCGCTTACCCCCGCTCCCGACCCTCATGACCCTGCGCCTGCACAACAACCTGACACGCCAGCTCGAACCGTTCACCCCGCTCGATCCGACCTGTCCGACCCTGTATGTGTGTGGCCCCACGGTCTACAACTACGTCCACATCGGCAATGCCCGTGGGCCGGTGGTGTTCGGGGTACTGGCCGACCTGCTGCGCCGCCGCTTCGGCGGCCTGCGCTATGCCCGCAACATCACCGACGTGGATGACAAGATCAACACGGCCGCGCGCGAGCAGCACGTCCCGATCAGCACCATCACCGACCGTTTCGCCGCCGCCTACCGCGAGGACATGGCCGCGCTGGGCGTGGTGCCGCCGGACATCGAGCCGGAAGCCACCGCGCATATCCCGCAGATCGTGACGATGATCGAGCAGCTGATCGCCAACGGGCATGCCTATGCGGCCGAAGGCCACGTGCTGTTCTCGGTGAGCTCCTACGCCGACTACGGCAAGCTCTCGCGCCGTGACCCTGACGAGATGCTGGCCGGTGCGCGCGTGGATGTCGCCCCGTACAAGCGCGACCCGGGCGATTTCGTGCTCTGGAAGCCCTCCAGCGACGACCTGCCCGGCTGGGAGTCGCCCTGGGGCCGTGGCCGCCCGGGCTGGCACATCGAGTGCTCGGCGATGGCCGCCGCGCACCTGGGGCCGACCATCGATATCCATGCCGGCGGCGTGGACCTGCAGTTCCCGCACCACGAGAACGAGATCGCCCAGAGCGAGTGTGCGCACGGCGGGCAGACCTTCGCCCGGTTCTGGCTGCACAACGGCATGCTCAACTTCGGCGGCGCCAAGATGAGCAAGTCGATCGGCAACATCGAGCGCGTGCACGATCTGGTCCGCCAGCATGCCCCCGAGGCGCTGCGCTATGCCTTGCTGTCGGCCCACTACCGGCAGCCGCTGGACTGGTCCGATGCGCTGATCGAGCAGTCGGTGCGCACCCTGGACCGCCTGTACGGCACCCTGCGCGATCTGGTCGGGGTGGACGCCGCTGCGGTGATTCCGGCCGAGATCGAGGCCGCGCTGGATGACGACCTCAACACCCCACAGGCACTGGCCGAGCTGGCCCGTATCGCCGGTGAGGCACGCAAGGCTGCCGACGCCGACAAGGCGCACTGGAAGTCCGCGCTGCTCGGTGCCGGCCTGGCGCTGGGCCTGCTGCAGCAGGATCCCGCGGCCTGGTTTGGCACCGCAGGCGGCAACGACGACGATGCGGCGATCCAGGCCCTGATCGATGAACGCGCCGCTGTCAAGCAGGCCCGCGACTTCGCCCGCGCCGATGCGATCCGCGACCAGTTGGCCGCCGAGGGCATCGTGCTGGAAGACACCGCCCAAGGCGTGCGCTGGTCGCGCAAGCGCTGAACGACCGCCCGGCTGACCGTCGGGCGCTATCCGACACCGCCCGATCCACTGGGCATTGCCATGACATCGCCCCGGCCACGGACGGCCGGGCTGCCTCCCCCCGCAACTGCACGGTCACCCACGGACGGCGAACACCGACCCGGAGCCCCCATGACCCCCACCTCCCCGTTCCCGCTCGAACCCACCGCTGCTGAAGCCCAGGCAGCCATCGCCGAGGAATTCGCCTTCTTCGGTGACTGGTCCGAGCGTTATCAGTACTTGATCGACCTCGGCCGCAAACTGCCCCCCTTCCCGGAAGCGTGGAAAACCGAGGAACATCGCCTGCTCGGCTGCCAGTCCATGGTCTGGATCGTGCCGGACGGCAATGCCGAGGCGCTGCGCTTCCACGCCATCAGTGATTCGGCGATCGTCTCCGGGCTCATCTACCTGGCCCTGCGCGTCTACTCGGGCCGTTCGGCGGCCGACATCCTGGCCACCGAGCCGAGCTACATCCAGGACATCGGGCTGTCGCGCCACCTGTCGCCGACCCGCAGCAACGGCGTCGCGGCGATGCTGGCCTTCATCCGCGACACTGCCCAAGCGCAGTCGTGACGCTCTCCGCCGATCCGCAGGAGCCGGACAGCGCCCTGCAGCTGCTGGCCCGCCCGGGCTTTTCGCTGGTGCTGGCGTACCGCATCTTCGCGATGCTCTCCTACCAGATCGTCGCGGTGACGGTCGGCTGGCATATCTACGAGGTCACCCGCAATCCGTTCTCGCTGGGCCTGGTCGGCCTGGCCGAGGTGCTGCCGTTCTTCTGCGTGGCGCCGTTTGCCGGCTACCTGGTCGACCACCTGCCCCGCCGCCGGCTGGGCATGGTCGCCTGCAGCGGGCTGGTGATGACCGCACTGGTGTTGACCGCGGTCGCCCAGGGCTGGCTGCCGTTCCACGGAGTGTGGCCGATCTATGCGGCGATCGCGCTGACCGGCATGGTCCGCGCGTTCCTCTCGCCGATCTACAACGCTCTGTTCGCCCGCGTGCTGGAGCGCACGCAGTACGCACGCGGAGCCGGCCTTGGCGCGGTCGTCTTCCAGGCCGGCATGGTGCTCGGGCCGGCCCTGGGCGGTGCGCTGGTGGCGTGGGGCGGCAAGGGCGTGGCCTATGGCGTGGCGGTAGGCGTGTCGCTGATCGCGCTGGGCTGCCTGGCGGCGCTGCGCGTCTCCGAGCCGGTGCACACGGGCCCGGCGGCGCCGATCTTCAAGAGCATCGCCGAGGGCGGCCGGTTCGTGCTGGGCAACAAGATCATGGTCGGAGCGATGGCGCTGGACATGTTTTCGGTGTTGCTCGGCGGCGTGGTGGCGATGCTGCCGGCGTTCCTGCACGAGATCCTGCATCACGGGCCGGAGGGGCTGGGCGTGCTGCGTGCGGCGCCGGCGCTGGGTTCGGTGTGCGTGGGGCTGTGGCTGGCGCGTCGGCCGCTGCAGCGCAATGCGGGGCGTGTGCTGTTGTTCGCGGTGGCCGGCTTTGGCCTGTGCGTGATCGGCTTCGGGCTGTCGTCGAATTTCTGGCTGTCGGCGGCGATCCTGTTGTTCTACGGTGCGTTCGACGGTGTGTCGGTGGTGGTGCGTTCGACGATTCTGCAGTTGGCGACGCCGGAGGAGATGCGTGGTCGGGTGTCGTCGATCAATGGCATTTTCATCAGCTCGTCCAATGAGCTGGGTGCGTTCTATGCGGGCACGATGGCCAAGCTGTTGGGGCTGGTCCCGGCGGTGGTGCTGGGTGGCTTTGCGGTGTTGAGCGTGGCGGGCATTACGGCCTGGAAGAATCCGACGCTGCGACGGTTGAATCTGCGCGATCTGCATTGAGCATTTGGCCAGCCAGCCAGCCGACTGACGGGCGGCTTGGCTGCCTAGCTGGAGGCCGCGCTGGTTGGCCGGCGCTGCGCGGTTGGGTTGCTACGCCGTTGGTTGAGCGCCTGCTTGTTCCTGGGATTGGGCGGCCGGGCAGCGCAGTGCAGGACCCGCCGTGAACCCATCCATGGGGGCTCGTAGTGCGGCATCCATGCCGCACACGGTCCTGCAC
>NZ_JASCOO010000098.1:0-15597 GCF_029959485.1 Stenotrophomonas sp. PS02301 | reverse complement strand
GGCCGGCTCCTCATGTACCAAACGCGCATCCGGGCTTGCGGACGGTAATGCGTGGAGCCGGCCAGCGGCCGGCACTACCCGGAAACAGAACGTCCCGGCAGGTACCGACCGTCGGTCGGTACCGTGCATCCTCAGGCTTTCATCGTTCCGGTATCCAGCCACCGCTGGTGCCACGACAGCGCTTCGGGCAGCAGATGCGGGGTGTGCTTGCCATAGCTCTCGCGGCTGGCGCGGTCGAAGTAATCGTTTAACTGATCGCGGAAATCCGGATGCGCGCAGTTGTCGATCACCACCCGCGCGCGCTTGCGCGGGGTCAGCCCGCGCAGATCGGCCAGGCCCTGTTCGGTGACGATCACCGACACATCGTGTTCGGTGTGATCCACGTGGCTGACCATCGGCACGATCGCCGAGATGCTGCCGTTCTTCGCCGTCGAAGGACTCAGGAACGCGGACAGGAAGCCGTTGCGCGCGAAGTCACCCGAGCCGCCGATGCCGTTCATGATCCGGCTGCCCATCACGTGGGTCGAGTTGACGTTGCCGTACAGGTCGGCCTCGATCATGCCGTTCATGCCGATGCAGCCCAGGCGGCGCACCAGCTCCGGATGGTTCGAGATCTCCTGCGTGCGCATGATGATGCGCTCGCGGTAGAAATCGATGTGTTCCTTGAAGGTCTCGTTCGCCTGCGGGCTCAGCGCGAAGCCGGTGCACGAGGCGTAACTCAGCACGCCATCGCGCAGCAGATCGAGCATGCCGTCCTGGATCACCTCGGTGAACGCGCTCAGATCGCGGAAGCCGCTCTTGGCCAGCCCGGCCAGCACCGCGTTGGGGATGTTGCCCACGCCGCTCTGCAGCGGCAGCAGATTGGCCGGCAGGCGGCCCTTGGCCACTTCGTGCTTGAGGAATTCGATCAGGTATTGCGCGATCTGCTCGCTGGTGGTGTCGATCGGGCTGAACGGACTGTTGCGGTCCGGGCCGTTGGTACGCACCACGGCGACGATCTTGTCCGGGTCGCAGCGCAGCGCGGTCTCACCGATGCGGTCGTTGGCGTGCACCAGCGGGATCGGCTTGCGGTGCGGCGGCAGCGCGGTGCCGTAGTAGATGTCATGCATGCCGTCCACGCCGGCCGGCTGCCATTCGTTGACCTCGACGATCACCTTCTTGGCCAGGTCCAACCAGGTCTTGTTGTTGCCGACCGAGGTGGAGGGCACCAGCGAGCCGTCCTCGCGGATCGCCGAGACCTCGATCACCGCAGTATCGATATCGCCATAGAAGCCGAACCACACGTGCTGGGCGACATGGCTGAGGTGGATATCGATGTAATCCAGCTTGCCCTCGTTGATGCGGTTGCGCGCATCCGGGTCGCTCTGGAAGGGCATGCGCATCGCGATGCCATCGGCCTTGGCCAGCGCGCCATCCAGCTCCGGCGCGGTCGAGGCGCCGGTCATCAGGCTGATCTGGAAGGGCAGGCCCTGGGCGTGCACCGCTTCGATGCGCTGCGCCAGCGCGACCGGCACCGCCTTGGGATAACCTGAACCGGTAAAGCCGCTCATGGCGACGGTTTCACCCGGCTGGATCAGGGCGGCGGCGGCTTCAGCGGAGACAACGCGGTCACGCAGACGCGCGTTTGCAATGCGATCGACAGACATGACGACAACGTTTTTGGGGGGATCGCCATTATCGGCGATCCATGCAGCGGGAGGGGTTCTACCTTGGTGGGATGGCGTTTTCACATCGGCGCCTCCCTGTTCAGGTTTGCCGCCTACTTCTGTACCCGCAAGTATTGTTTTGCAGTGCAGCGTGCAAGTTCGTCGCCGACCCTAGAAGATCGACCTGCATCCCGACGTGGGGGAGGGAGCAGAGCCCGCTGGCAGTTCGCTGCAAGCGGGCTTTTTTATTTCACCATGACTCCAGCACCGAAATTCGCTGGACTACGCTACAGCCCGATACAGCAGGTTTATCAATGACTTAAGCGAGTTCAACATATGCCGGTGCTTTCCGAAACCTGACCTGACTTCCGACCGCCTGACTCCTATCCGGCCCTTGGAATCCAGGTCTTTCCAAGGAGTCATCATGGCTAAGATCAAACTCACTAAGTCCGCTGTCGATGCGGCGCAACCCCAGGCAGAGGCCGTCGAACTCCGGGACACGCTGGTCCCCGGCTTCCTGTGCAAGATTACCCCGGCGGGTCGCAAGGTGTTCATGCTCCAGTACCGGACGAACGCTGGCGAGCGCCGCAAGCCCTCGCTAGGACTGTACGGGGAGCTGACCGTCGAACAGGCGCGGTCGCTGGCGCAGGAATGGCTGGCCCAAGTCCGCCGAGGCGGAGATCCCGCCGCAGAGAAGGCGGAGGCGCGCCAGGCACCTACGGTCAAGGAGCTATGCACGAAGTTCATGGAGGACTACTCCAAGAAGCGCAACAAGCTCAGCACCCAAGCCGGCTATCAGGCTGTCATCAATCGCAACATTATTCCGCTGCTGGGACGCAAGAAAGTTCAGGACGTGAAGCGTCCTGAAATCGCCGGACTGATGGAAAAGCTTTCGTACAAGCAGACCGAGGCGAACAAGGTATTCAGCGTCTTGCGCAAGATGTTCAACATGGCCGAGGTATGGGGCTATCGGCCCGACGGTACCAACCCTTGCCGTCACGTCCCGATGTTCCCTGCCGGCAAATCGACTCACCTCATCAGCGACGAAGAAATGGGCAACCTGTTCCGACAGCTCGACAAGATCGAGTCGGAGGGGCTGGAGAACTACGTCATCCCTTTGGGAATCCGCCTGCAGTTCGAGTTCGCCGGCCGCCGCTCGGAAATCATCGCGCTGGAATGGAACTGGGTTGACTTGCAGAACCGGCGCGTCGTCTGGCCTGACAGCAAGACAGGCGGCATGTCTAAGCCCATGAGCGAGGAAGCCTATCGGCTACTCTCGACGGCACCCCGGCAGGAGGGTAGCCGCTATGTGCTGCCTTCTCCTAGCCACGCTGGCAAGCATCTAACCACGGGCGAGTATTACGGTGGCTGGAGCCGTGCGCTCAAGGCGGCTGGCGCTACGCACGTGGGCACGCACGGCATCCGCCACCGTTCGGCGACCGACATTGCCAATTCGGGCATCCCGGTCAAGGTCGGCATGGCGCTAACGGCGCACAAGACCGTCGTCATGTTCATGCGCTACGTCCACACCGAGGATAAGCCGGTGCGAGAGGCGGCCGAACTGGTGGCGAATCGGCGTAAGACGATCACCGGGATGCAGGGAGCCAAGGAGGTGGCCGCATGACCCGGCGCAAGGCATCCGTCTCAGCGCCAGCAGCGCCGCCCGCGCTGCTGGGCGACATCCGGGCACTGATCGAAGCGTCGCGCCAGCGCGTCGCCTCGGCGGTCAATGCCGAGCTGACATTGCTGTTCTGGCGCATTGGCCAGCGCATCCATACGGAAGTGCTTGCCGGGCAGCGGGCCGGGTACGGCGACGAAATCCTGCCGACCCTGGCGGCGCAGCTTGTCCGCGACTACGGACGTAGCTTCGCGGACAAGAACCTGCGCCGGATGGTGCAGTTCGCCGCCACCTTCTCGGACGAGCCAATTGTCGTGACGCTGTCACGACAATTGAGCTGGTCGCATTTCGTGGCGCTGCTGCCGCTAAAAGACCCGCTCCAGCGGGACTACTACGTGCAAATGGCCAGCGCCGAACGCTGGAGCGTGCGGACGCTACGCGAGCGCATCGACTCGATGCTATACGAGCGCACGGCGCTGTCCAAGAAGCCGGACGAGACGATCACGCAAGAGCTGGCGGCGATGCGCGATGCGCAGCGCATGTCGCCGGCGCTGGTCATGCGCGACCCGTACATCCTCGACTTCCTGGGCCTGCGCGATACCTGGCAGGAAGGCGACCTGGAAGCCGCGATCATCCGCGAAATGGAGTCTTTTTTGCTGGAGTTGGGCGCGGGCTTCTCTTTCCTAGCCCGGCAGAAACGCATCCAGATCGACGACGAGGATTTCCACCTGGACCTGCTGTTCTATAACCGCAAGCTGCGGCGGCTGGTGGCGGTGGAGTTGAAGATCGGCGAGTTCAAGGCAGCATACAAGGGGCAGATGGAGCTTTATTTGCGTTGGCTCGACAAGCACGAACGCGAACCGGAGGAAGCCTCGCCGCTGGGCATCATTCTTTGTACCGGCAAGAAGTCAGAGCAGATCGAGTTGCTGGAGCTGGACAAGTCGGGCATCCACGTAGCCGAATACCTGACGACCCTGCCGCCGCGTGCGGTGCTGGGGGAGCGGTTGCAGCAGGCGACCGAACGGGCGCGGTTGCAGATCGAGCAGCGGCAGCCTGGCGAGAAGTCCTGACAGCAGCATCTGTCCAACCGTACACCCAAACCACAGCACGAGCATGTGGCAACGGATCTCTTGCTCTATCGAGGCTCCATGCTAGTGTGGAATCGCCATAGGCCGATAAGGAACTGGCCTGCGGCTCAAGGATGCGCTGGGGCTAGTGGGCGCGAGCGCCCAATCACATGATTATCGCGGGCAGCAGCGCCATGTTCTATGCCGATCGCTGTTTTAATTAAATATCTCAAACTATAAAGTCAGTTAATTTTTTCAAAATATTCACGAATCAAGTCATCATTTTTTAAATACGAATCGAGAACCTGAAACAGAAAAAGATCCCCGCTAATATTTATATCAAACGGGATCATTGAGTTATCTATTTTGAATGTCTTTATTTTTCTATGCCCCTTGATGTTGGCATTGCTCAATCTTTCTTGATAGCTATCCAACGTATATACGATAAATTCGTGATCCAAGTGAGTTATAAAAAAATCATCGCCTTTTGAACTGTATTCAAGATGGATGACTTGCGTTACGACGTCGTCGCCTGCCACCTCAAAGTCCTCCATCAATTCTTCAAAAGTCAAACTTAGCTTCTCTGCGTCATGGTGAATCCATAGATTGTTCTCATATTTATCGGTGGAGTAGAACTTTGACAATCTAGGAAGGGAAGATATTTTCAATCGCAACGGAGCGCCAAACTCCATCTCCTCCATTGCAGGGACATAATCGGAGACGTAATCAATCCTGAATGCTATTTCGGACA
This sequence comes from Stenotrophomonas sp. PS02301, assembly GCF_029959485.1. Classification (NCBI taxonomy): domain Bacteria; kingdom Pseudomonadati; phylum Pseudomonadota; class Gammaproteobacteria; order Lysobacterales; family Lysobacteraceae; genus Stenotrophomonas; species Stenotrophomonas sp. PS02301. The sequence goes on along the minus strand of NZ_JASCOO010000098.1, from coordinate 10,515 downwards.
GCATTCCTTTTTCAATGAGTTCCTCGATAGAGGTAAGCAGCTTCCTCGGAACTTTTATCCAGAAGTGTCGCCCTATGCGTTCATCGCGTATTGTCTGACTATCCTTGTCGTTGAATATCTGAATATTCTCGTTCAGGCTGACAAGACTATATTTAGAGAACTGAGCATCTTCCTTTCTTATGTCAATTCCAATTTTCTCGTACTCACGTTCAACTACCTTGGAATATTTTAGCTCCAGCATCTCAGCCCTCCCCATGATTGATTGGTGCTTGGAATAAAAAATGCAGCCAATGCGATAATTTGCGTAATTTTCTTTTATGTACGAAACACCATCTTCGTCATGGATATGCTTGTAGGAATTGTTGAGAATTTCTAGCGATCCCGGATACTCGTTGAGATAATTATTTAAGTAGTCCATTAAATGCTGGATTGTCTTTATAGCCAATCGCTTGTCCACTAGATCAAGCTGTGGCCCATAAAACTTGGCTGCGTTTGGATGGTCGCGTTTGGCTTCAAATTCTTTCAGAATGGCCGCCTTTTCATTCATGCAGCCCTCCGTATAAGCACGCATTACGTCTGCCTGAAAGCTCTCATTTGCCAGAGAGGTTTGGATGAGGGGAAGCAATTTCTTGACAAAGATCGGGTCTTTATTAAGAAAGACGTAGCAAAATTTCCCAAAGCTGAATAACGCGATTTTTTCCGAAGAAAATTCATTGATTTCTTCAAAGATATTTTTCATATTTTTTACTCAACTCGCCGTAGTCCAAATAGTAAGCGACGGAACCTTGAGCGTCTCCACTTTGTGGATCGCGCTGCTCCACGTTCGCTATTCGCTCATCCCTGACGGGACTGGCATTCGCCAGCCCTCCACGGCCCGACACTGTGATCCGGGCCTGCGCGCTCCGCTTGCATGTTGAGCTGGCGACAGCAGGGCATGCAGAGCGAGCCGCGCGCAGATGATTCAGCCAAACGCTAAACAAAGCTGTAGGGCATCCCATAGAGAGCGCGGTTGCGCTACTCGTGATTTCTATGGAATTTGATCGTATCCAAAACTGCATGAGGCAAGCTTGCGAGTTACTTGATACTCTTCGCCAGAATACTGGCGAACTCGACCTCGTTCCGAAACAAGGTGCAGGTTCTTCCTTGCCCGCGAACCAATGACATACAGCAATTTCATCGCGCTTTCTTGACCGTTCGGATCATTGAAATGCGGCACCATATCTTCTAATAATGCATAAGCGATCACTGCATCGAACTCGGCTCCCTTGACGCCGTGTATCGTCGAGATGGTGATTCCAGTCCTATGCTGAAATACCTTCCTGAATGTCTCAATATCGCCTATAAATTCGCTACCTTCACTCTTCAATCGATTTACCCGGGCTTGCGAACTATCGAAGAAGGCAACGTGATGCTCTTGAAGCAGCGTGAAAAGGCGAAAGTCGATTGCTAAGTTTGCAAACAGACGCTCGAAAAATGCGCTCAAGTAGGTAAGACCATCTGTTTCATCGATCTTAATTGCATTGCACTCCCTCAACAAGGACCTCCGCGTGAGCTTCGACACGCTAGCCCCGGCCGCCTCTAGGTCATTCAGAATCTCCCCGGCCCACCGCAGTCTGCGCACATACATTCCCGGCGATGCCTGAGTAAGTGCAATCTTAGAAAGCCTGTACCAGAAATTCTCTGTGTCCCGTGCAAAGGGAACCATACCGGGGCCATCGAATGAGTACTCCGGCATGCTGGCGACCAAACGACGTGTCATGCTTGCAAGATGCGTCCACTGTGGCGCGAGAATGCACACCTCGTGAGGTGAGATGCCCATAGTCTCAATGTTGAAACGGATGAGCCGGATGAGCTCAGCGTCCAGATCATTTTTGCTCACTGTGTCGTCGAATGAAATAAGGCTTGGGTACGCCTTGTCCTCGGATGCGGCTTCGATGCGTGTGTTGTGAACGTTGTAGTTTCCGAAGTACTCAATGATGCGCTCAGAAGAACGGTAGTTCCGCGACAGTTCGAGTTCGTCCAAATCGATATTGGCCATCGCCTTGAAATCCTCGAAGGCAATCGGATATCCGCCAAGCGATTGATAAATCGCCTGGTTAGGATCTCCGACAATAAAGGCCTTGGTCGCACCTTGACCAGCTTTCAGAATGGCGGTGATGATCGAATACTGAATTCGTTTGGTGTCCTGATACTCGTCGATCAGCACGAAAGAGAACAACTGTGCCAGAAGAGTGCTGATCGCAGGATGACGTGCGATCAGTTGGTACGCATAGTAAAGAATGAGCTCAAAGTCTAGCTGCCGACTTTCGTGCAGAATCTCAAAATACTTGCCCAATATGACGTGAAGACCCGAATGCTTCCAATCTTGTGGGCAGGAGAGCACATATCCAGTTTCGGTGTAATAAAACTCACAATCCCAGAATGTTATTTTTGGCTTCTGGTAAGGCTTGCACAATGCCTCCAGGATTTTCTCGCGCTCATGCTGATCGATCACACGGAAGCCTCGATCCAACGCTTCGTGATAGATGCCGTACGGTTTCAATATCCATTCAAGACAGAACGAATGTATCGTTCCTATCCATAATCGGGATGTATCCACCCCAAGGCTCTCAATGCGCTCGTGGATTTCGTCGGCGGCACGGTGCGTATAAGTGATGGCAACGACAAACTGCTTGTTCGATTTCAGCCTGGACAACTCATAGGCGATTTTGTAGGTGAGCGTGCGCGTTTTCCCGCTGCCCGGGCAAGCGATGAGAAAGACGCTCCCTGGCTTCAGAATGGCTGCTTCCTGCTCGGGATTCAGATCATCTTTGTTCCACATGAACATGATCAGAACACCGCGAGTACATCGTTGATGCGATCATCTGGGAACGTGGCAAGCATCTCGTTTCGGATGCCGACGAAGTCGATGTCTCCATTTCGGAAGGCCAGCAGCTTGGCCCTAAAGTCGTCGAATACGGCAGACGCAGTGAAGATATCTTCTGCATCGATGTAGTTCACGCGGTAGCTCAGCACGTTAAACCAGACTTCCTTAGTGACCACCGGATGCGCAAAAGCGATGGCGTCCAAGATGTACTTCGGAATGGCGGTCTGCGGATCGATCTTCTTTCCCAGCAAGATGGCAAACCATCCCTTGCCGTAGTTGTCCGCCATGGTCAATGCGCGCTGACCGAACAACGCGATGTCCGCTGATTCGAGCTCCGCCTTGGCCGTCGCGATGGTTGGTGCATCCTTGTAGACATCAGGAAGGATGCCGACCACCTTACGCGCATTGCCGGCGGCAATGAAGTCGACCTCGAAGGTATGGGGGGCAAAGAATGGAGAAACCCACCCGTTATCTTTGAAGGTGTCTTCCAATAACGCTTTCCTGGCGACCCCTTTTTCCTGGGATGCCTGATACTTGCCCTTGCGCCGGAGCAGCCCTTCGGAGTCTCCCGCCGCCGGCGTTGTGTCAATGATGGACTTGTCAAGGTCGGTGACGATGCTGCACCGCTTCCGGATTCGGGCATCATCGAAAAGAACCGCGACGTTCTGAAATCCAGTGCTGCGGATATTAATTAAACTGATGCCGAGTTCATCAAGGCTGACGCCTAGCACGTTCTTGATCAGGATCGGAACGAGAATTTCTTCTGCATCGCCCTCCACTAAGAGGACGCTCTTGGCAAACAACAAGTTGCTACGGACAGCATCCAGGTAGCGTTGAATGTTGCCGATCTCTTCTGGGTTTAGGCCAATTGCAGGCTGGTATGCCTCGCAACGATCACCTTCTCTGCCGAGGATGTTCACGTTCTGAACATTGCTGACCTCAGAGATGTGCGTCGAATGGGTCGAATAAATGATCTGTGTGTCGTCGTATTTGAGCTTGTCGAACAGTGTTTTCTGGATATGTGTGTGAATGTGAGCTTCCGGCTCTTCGATAAGCAGAAAGTTGGCGATCGACTGTTTAGCCTTTTGATACTTGAATTCAAGCAGTTTCAACGTGAGGAATATCAGGTTTGCTCCACCAAGGCTCAGCTCGTGGATCGGTCCTTCGTGGCTCTCCCCCGATTCGCCAACGAACAGCTTGAGCGACTGGAACAACTTGTCAGCTTCGTCTGGCAGATCCGACTTGATAGAAAGAGAAGACGGCGAATACGCCTCACCCGCCGCATCCTTGATGGTGTCTCTGATATCCGTCCGGACGACCTGCACGTCTGGCAACGCTTCGATGGAGTCATTCAATGCCTTTACCCCGTCGGTGATAGCCTGGAACGCCACGGGGTCGATATCGCCGCTCTTGCCCTTCAGAAGCGAAAAGAGCGGATTTGTCCGGTTGTTGTGAAATTCGGAGACGACGTCCCGTAGCGCCTGGACGAAAGTGAACGAAATTTCTTTGGAGACGGACAGCACGTTCGGAATCTTCGCGCCGATAACACGAAATTCAACCTCTTCATTGAATCGAACATTCGCGAAGTCGCCGACCACATCCTTATAGAAGGCCTCGTCGTTGAAGTCGGCTTCACTCCGACCTGTGAAAATCGTTTCATAGTCGTCGATGGTGACCGGGTTCAGGATAGCGTCGAGGCCTGCCTGATCACCATCGTTCAATTGAGAAAGTCGCAGCCTGATTTCCTTCTTCGGACGAAAGATCAGGTTGTAAGTGGCCTTGCCGTTCGCCTCTTCCTCAATTACGCCCGTCCCATGTCGGAAGAGCGCCTGCACTGATTCATCCGCAGAGATTTCCTCAAACTCAAGACTGATGATGATCCAATGTCCCTGCCAGCGCCCTAGGCCGCGATGAAAGTCGGTATGCTCCAGCCGGTAGGCAGAGCGAATCATGTTGTCATCAAGCAGCAATCTGATTGCGCGAAAGAGATTGGTTTTGCCAGATCCATTTTCGCCGATGACAGTGTTGATACCCTTCTGGAACAGCAGCTTCGTGTTGGGAAAGTTCCGGTAGTTGACCAGGCTGAGCTTGGATATATGCATTTGATTCAATCTTGTTGTTGAAATCCACATGCCGATCGGCCGATGGATTGGTTGAACACTGCAGCCATTGATCCCAACTACGGAATGGCCAACTGTCAGTTGGTTTTAGAACGGCACCGTGTCTAAGGTAGGAATCGGTTGGAGCGCATTTTTAATCTCGGTTAGCCTTGCAAGTAGTTCATCGAAAGTCACGATCACGATCTCTGCGAACGCATTTCGAACGAGCTCGAATGACTTTCTTTGCTGATGCTCTTGTGGCGTCATGCCAGCGACAACTATGCAGCGAACCGCATAGCTGTGGAGGTCGTATCGGTTCATGTTATTTTTTATGACGGGTAGTTCACTCTGCAATTTGAAACGCTGATCTAGAATTTGAGCAATCGCTCCACCCAATTCTGTCGATGGGCCAAAAACATCATCTCCACGATAGGGAGATTTTCCTAGCAGTTCGGTTTGCGGCTTTTTTATCTCAATGAGGCCAAGATTGCCCGTGGAAGCGGATGCGTATAGAAAATCTGAAAATTTTCCGCCGGACCCGTTAAGTCGCTTGCCACCTGCATAAGCTTGCCCCTGAACCAGCATGGCTGGAACGGCAAATGCAAGACTAAGTATGAAAGGATTTTCCAGAAAGAAGCTTTGCCACTTGCTTTCCGTCAGTCCTTTTCCAAGCATTTCCTGGTATCGCTCAATCAGTTGATTCAGTGTGATGAGCTCAATATCATTCTTTAATGCCAGCAGCGAGCGCGGCTCAGATTCCGCCAGTGCTTCTATATTGTCTTGAACCATGCGAACAGCGGCGCGCCGATCACGCTTGGAAAGCGTCACATGCTGCCGCCCACCATCGGTCATTTCCGTTAGTGCATCAGGTCTTACGCTCTTCTTTAGAGCGGGAAATTGTGCTGAATCGGCAGCATGTAATAAGGTCTGGTAGACATGAAATTGCTTGTCCTTGCGCGCGTCTCTCTGGTGGCGAGAGGCTATGCGATTTAATTCTTTTCTTAATTCATGAAATCTTCTTATTCCGAGAATAAAGAATGGCGAATCAATTTTCGCGTCATTTCCTTTGTGGACAATGAGTATGCTTACGTTTTCTAAGCTGGCGGCTGTTTCGCAAATTTGCCGATATTCCCACAGAAGCCCCAAACCGAATCGAAAATCTTTGGCAAACCCATCCGGCAACTGCTCAAGAAGCCCAACGACATCGTCAGTAGTCTCTGGCAGTATGTAGGGCTCGATAACAGGCCGAGCGACGACGATGCGTTCAAGGGTGCCGTATTTAGGTTGCAGGTAATCGTCGCGATCTTCTCGAATATTAAGAGGCCAAATGGTCAATCTGTCTGGACACACATTGAGCAGTCTCGCTATTGGCGAATCCGGCTTGCGCTCCGCTGCGGGAATATCAGTGAAGAAAACGTTAATGCCTTCCTCTTCCGGTTCGGCTGCTTCAATGACAAGGAAGGGGCCGCCGTCCAAACGCTCACGTTGATTGAATGCTGAAGGTCTGATAGATGCCATGAACTATTCTTGATCCCTACTGTTCAGAGAAACGATTTGCGGGCCTTGCCTCAGCGCAACCTTATGGTGCCTTCCGATCAGAATCGGACGACACACGATTGATGTCAAAGGGGAGTGCCTTATCTGCCGCGATTCGGGTCAGCAGCATCCGAATCGCATCCGAAATTGATAACCCCATTTCAGCCAGAACAACAGTTGCGGCTTCTTTAATCTGCCCGTCAATCCGGGCACGAACGACGTCGTTACTTGCCATTGTTGCGCTCACAATAGATGTAGCTACATTGTGGCTCATAAGTACTATTGCGTCACTTACATTTTGTTGTGAACAGTAGAGCATCCCGGCGTGCCGCCGTCGGGCTCGCGGGCGTTGCCCCGCGCCTCGTGCCGAGTCGCGGCCATGCGGCTTTGATCCCTGATGCCTCCGGCCGTCTCTTCGCTCCTGGCCTGCGCGCGGCGCTTGCCCTCCAGGGGATCGGCTGGACAGCCCATCCCCGCCGCGCCTTGCTTGGCGCCCCTCGCATGCACCGAACAGGTTGCACCTGATCGACCAACAGCCATCCAGCTAGGCGTGCCGCTGGCACGCAGGGGCGCTCGCCGCGCGGCGTTGGTTTCAGCGCACCCCCTGGCCCATTGGCCGCTGTTCGTCTTTCCCCAAGTTCATCGCTTTTTCCCGCGACCGTAGCCCGCGGTGCCTGGCCGTCAAGGCGCGCAGGGCCGAGTCCTCGCTGCGCTGCGGGCCGCACCAACCCTGCGCTTCTCCCTTGACGGCCAGTCCCTCGCTGGCCCGGTTTTTCGCGGGCGATGAACTCAGGAAAGACGGCGGCAAACAGGACCGGCCCAGGTCTCTGCGCCGAACCAACCGAAGCCACAACGGGCTCCGAATCTTGGAATCCGGTCAGCTTTGAAACCACAGCAACTCATTGGAGAAAACCATGCAACTCGCATCTCGATTCGCTTCCCATTCCCCGACGCTGCGCAGTGACTACCCGCTGTCCGACGACCAAATCCGCCGCGTAGCCCCGTCCATCTTCGCGGAGGCCCCGCACGATAGCCGCTCCGAACGGTACGCCTACATTCCCACCGCCGCCGTGCTGGCGGAACTGCGCAAGGAAGGGTTTGAACCCTTCATGGCAGCGCAAACCCGCGTGCGGCACGACGACCGCCGCGACTACACCAAACACATGATTCGCCTGCGCCATGCCAGTCAGATCAACGGCGCGGAAGCCAATGAAATCGTGCTGCTGAACTCGCACGACGGCACCAGCAGCTATCAGATGCTGGCCGGAATGTTCCGGTTCGTTTGCAGCAATGGCCTTGTGTGCGGCGATACCGTGGCCGATGTGCGCGTGCCGCACAAGGGCGACGTGGCCGGTTCTGTCATCGAAGGCGCTTTCGAGGTGTTGAGCGGCTTCGAACGCGTGAAGGAATCCCGCGACCTGATGCGCGCTATCACGCTGGACGAAGGCGAAGCCGAAGTGTTCGCCCGTTCCGCGCTGGCCCTCAAGTACGACCCCACCGATAACAAGCCCGCGCCCATCACGGAAAGCCAAATCCTGATGCCGCGCCGGTTCGACGACCGCCGCCCGGACTTGTGGAGCGTGTTCAACCGCACCCAAGAAAACCTGACCAAAGGCGGATTGCATGGCCGCAGCGCCAACGGACGCCGCCAGCAGACCCGCCCCGTGCAGGGCATTGATTCCGATGTGCGCCTCAATCGCGCCCTCTGGATGTTGGCCGATGGCCTGCGCCAGTTGAAGGCCTGATTCCCCACGCGGCAGGGGCAGGCAGCAGCCCTTGCCGCTTTCTTCGCTGCTGCATCCCTGAACCGATAGGAGTTATCACCATGAACGCCATTACCCAAACCGAAGCCCGCGCCCTCAACACCGCCGCCGCTATCCCGCTGGAAGCCGCCGACCCGACCAAGAACCTGATTTTGGTTCCGCTGTCGCGGCTGGTGTCGCGTCCTGCTGGCCGCAACGTGCGCAAGACCCCGCGCATGTCCATTCCCGAACTCGCCGCGAGCATTCAGCGTGTCGGCCTGCTGCAAAACCTCATCGTCATTGCCGCCGCCGATGGCGAGCATTACGAAGTCGTGGCCGGTGGCCGCAGGCTGGCCGCGTTGAAGCTGCTGGCGAAGAAGCGCCGCATCAGCAAGGAATGGGAAGTGCCTTGCCTGTTGGTGGCCGATGGCACCGCCCGCACGGCCAGCCTCACCGAGAACGTGCAGCGCGAAGCCATGCACCCCGCCGACCAGTTCGAGGCATTCGCCGCGCTGGTGGCCGAAGGCCGACCCATCGAGGACATAGCCGCCGATTTCAGCGTCACGCCGCTGGTGGTGCAGCGCCGCTTGAAGCTGGCGAACGTCTCGCCCCGGCTGCTGGCCGACTACCGCGCCGAAGCCGTGACGCTCGATCAGTTGATGGCCCTTGCCATCACCGACGACCACGCCGCGCAGGAAACCGCGTTCTACGACGCGCCGACGTGGCAGCGCAACCCTTCCCAATTGCGCGACCGCCTCACCGAGCGCGAGATTGACGCATACCGGCATCCGCTGGTGCGTTTCGTGGGGCTGGATACCTACGGAGCCGCAGGCGGTGGTGTGCGCCGTGACCTGTTCGCGGAAGGTGACGCGGGCGTGTATCTGACCGATGCCGCGCTGCTGGAACGGCTGGCGCAAGACAAGCTGGCAGGTATCGCCGCCGAGGTGAAGGACGAAGGCTGGGCGTGGGTGGATGCCACCCCCGCCGTGACCCATGCCGACCTGCACGCCTTCCAGCGTGCGCCGAGGGAGCGCCGCGAACCGAACAAGCGCGAAGCGCAGCGCATCGAGAAGCTGCAAACCAAGATGCACGAACTGGCCGCCGCCGTGGATGACGCGCTTGATACCGAGGACGAGGAAAAGGCCGATGCCTTGCAGGAAGAAGGCGAAGCCGTGGGCGAGCAGTTGCAGGCGCTGGAAGATGGCTTGCAGGACTACGGCACGACCGTGAAGGCCGCAGCCGGTGCCATCGTCACCATCGACCGCAACGGGCAGGCAGTGATTCATCGCGGGTTGATGCGCGAGGCCGAGGCCAAGGCGCTGCGCACACTGGAACGCCTGCGCCAAGGTTTCGGCAGCGAAAGCGAAGCCGGGAACGACGACGAAGGCGAGGACGACGAGCAGCCCAAGACCGCCGCCATGTCCGACAAGCTGGCGCAGCGGTTGAGCGCCCACCGCACCGCCGCGCTGCAAATCGAAGTCGCCCGGCATCCGCAAGTGGCGCTGGCCGCGCTGGTGCATGGCATGGTGCAGACCGTCTTGCAGGGCAGCCACTACGGCCACGACTTGCCGCTGGGCGTGAGCCTGAAAGCGCAAGACCGGCTGGAAGGCATCGCCCCGGATATACCGGATTCGCCCGCCGCCGTGGCGCTGCGCGAGTTGCAGCAGGTAGCAGGCGAAGGCTTGCCGGAGGACAGCGCCGAACTGTTCGCCGTGCTGCTAGCGAAGTCGCAAGATGAACTGGTGCGGCTGCTGGCGATATCCGTGGCCGTCACGGTGGACGTGGTGACACCCCGCGCCACGCCGCAGCAACCGGGCGCGGAACTGGCGCAGGCTGTCGGCTTGGACATGGCCGCATGGTGGAAGCCCACCAATGAGGGTTATTTCCGGCATGTGCCGAAGGCCGCGATTCTGGAAGCCGTGGAGCAGTACGCCCCGGCGCACGTCACCCGGCTGGCGAAGTTGAAGAAGGCCGACATTGCCAGCGAAGCCGAGCGGCTGGCCGATGGCACCGGCTGGATGCCTGCCATCTTCAAGGCCGAAGGCACCGACGACACCACGGCGCAGGATGCGCCGCAGGCGGTGACGAACGACGAGCCGGAAGCCATCGACAACGACGACGAGCAGCAGGCCCACGCACTCGCCGCCTGACCTTCACCACCACCGAGCGCCCCGGTTTCGGCCGGGGCGCTTCGCTGTTCCATCAGCATCGGCCCCAGGCCGGTCTCGTATACACATCTCCGCGCCCACGCGACCAACCCCCCACTCGCCGG
>NZ_JASCOO010000097.1:0-15606 GCF_029959485.1 Stenotrophomonas sp. PS02301 | reverse complement strand
GGGGGGGGGGGGGGGGGGGGGGGGGGGGGGCCCCGGGGGGGGGGGGGGGGGGCCCCCGGCGCCGGGGTCGCCGAGGCGGTAACCGTGGAGCGCAGGTACCAGTTTTCACCGCTGCCTCCACTCACACCGCCCTTGAACAGGTAGTACTCGTAAGCACCTGCGGCGACCGGGCTGTACAGCGCGAACGCGTTGGCGGCAGTGCTGGCCCCGTTGGTCGCCTGCACCACCATGATGCCGTCGGCGACCGTGGCCGCGCCGGTGCCGCCAACGTTGAGCACGCCGATACCGGTGGTGCCGCTGGCGCTGCCGTTGGCGATCACCAGCTTGTCCGACAGCGAACTGTCATCGCCCAGCACGGTCTGCAGGTACAGCGCGCCTCCGTTGCCCACGTAGTTGCCCACGATGGTGAAGGCATCACCCACGCGGCTGCCGCCGTTGCTCAGGTCGATGCGACCGGCGTTGGTCACCGTGGCCAGCTGGCCGGCGGTGAACGGCACGATGCTCGCGTCCAGGCCACCGGCGAACAGCGTGCTGGTGGCATCGATGTCCAGCGTACCGGTGCCCGTGCCGCTGTCACCCAGGGTCAGGTTGCCGTCGAAGGTGAGCTGGGAATCGTTGGCCAGGCCGATCTGCTCCCAGTTCGCGAAGCGCGCCACACCATCGGTCTTGACGTTGTCCATGCTCAGCGCGTCGGTGCCGTTGCCGCCGTCGAACAGGGGCAACGCCCCGAGATGGGACGCGTTGAGGTTGGCCAAAGTGGCAACGTCACTGCCTTCGCCCATGTCCACCGCGCCGTAGACCACACCGCCGCCGGACCAGGCCAGCCGATCGTTGCCGGTGCTGGCACGGATTTCGCCGCGCACGGTGCCGCCGGTGATGGTGATCGAATCATCGCCGCCGCTGACGCTGATGTTGCCGCCGATGTAGCCCTCGGAAAGGATGATGGTGTCGTTGCCGAAGCCGGTGACGAGGTTGCCGTCGATGGTGCCGCCGGACATGTCGAAGGTGTTGTTCTCCAGCTTCATGTTGACCCGGCCGATGCGCCCGCCGGTCATCTCGGCATAGTCACCATCGTCGAAGCCGCCGATGATCTGGCCGCCGGTCATACGGAAGCGGTCGGTGCCATCGCCCTGCAGCAGTGCGCCGATGGTGCCGCCGGTCATGACGAACACGTCCCGGCCGCCGCCCTGCTGCACCGTGCCGGTAATGGTGCCGCCACTGATTTCGATCTGGTCGACATCGTCGCCCTGGTCGACCGAAGCCAGCGTGCCGCCGGTCATCAGCAGCACATCATTGCCGGCGCCCTGGCTGACCGCGCCGACGATCTGCCCGCCTTGCATCTCCAGGCGATCATCGCCCAGACCCTGCGCGAGCGTGCCACCGATGCTGCCTCCCGGCCGCATGATCGTGGTGTCGTTGCCGGCCCCCTGGTCGACGTTGCCGACGATCACGCCGGCAACATCCAGCAGATCATCACCGTCGCCGAGCAGCGCCGCGCCGTTGAGCCGGCCATTGACGATCAGCGACTGTGTGCCACTGGCACCGATCACGTTCGCCGTGCCACCGCCCTGCCGTTGCAGCACGCCATCAATCTGAAGGGTGGTGGCGTTGGCCATGGTCAGGCTGGCGGTCTCCAGCGTGTTGCCCAGCACCAGGGTGCCGCCGTTGAGCGTGCTGGCGCCCCCCACGCTGTTGAGGCCGGTCAGGGTGAGCGTGCCGCCACCGGTCTTGTCCAGCGCGCCGGTGCCGTTGATGCTGCCGGCATAGGTGCCATCGTCGGGCTGGGTGAAGCGGACCAGACCATTGTTGGTCACGCCGGGCGGCAGGCTCTGCGCCCGCGCTTCCAGGATGCCGGCCGGATCGACGATCACCGGGCCGGTGTAATTGGCGTTGTTGCCGGTCAGCGCCAGGGTGCCCTGCGCCACCGTGGCCACGGTCACCCCGGTGATGGTGCCGGTCAGTGTCCACTTGCCCGCATCATTCTTGGTCAGCGACTCGAAACCGACGAAATTGCCCGGCAGCGTGGAATCACCCATGCCGCTCAGGAAGATCGCGTCGTTGCCCGCTCCTCCGCTGAAATTGCCGGTGATCGACGAACCGGTATACAGGCGCAGGATGTCATTGCCGCCGGCCAGCGAGATGTTGCCGATCACCTGGCCACGGTTGGTGAAGTCAAGCGCGCCGTTGCCGGAGCCACCGATCACCGTGCCCGGTGCCTGGATGATGCCGGTCTCGGTGTTGATCACGGTGTTCAGCCCAGTGGTGTTCTGCGACCAGATCGCCACGGCGTTGTTGGCGCGGATGGTGCCGCTGTTGACGATGGTGTTGCCCGCGCCCTGGAAGTTGATCACTTCGGCACTGCCTTGGCTGCCCAGCGCCAGCACTTCGCCGCCGGCATCGACGGTCAGGGTGCCGCCGGTGCGGAATTCCAGTGTGTCGCCGCCCGCGCCGAACAGTCCCGGCGCGCTGACTGCAGTGGCGCTGACGGTCGCACCGGTGCCGACGTGGATGTTGGCGTTGTCGCGCAGCGAGATGGCGTTGGCGTCACCCACCACCAGCTTGGCACCGGCCTGGACATCCACCGTGCGTCCATCCTCGATGGCGATGTTGCCGTTACCGACGCGGGTCACATAGGGATTGGGTGCGGCCGTGGTGCAGGTGGTGGTGGTGCCGACGGTAACGCAGTCCGCCTGTGCGCCGAACGAGGCCAGGACGATGGCGCTGCCCAGCAGGCCGCGTGAACGGAGCAGCACGGCGATGCTGAGCGCGAGGGGGTGGAGAGTGGACCTGGGCATGCGGCTTCCTCTGGACATCACGGAGGGCGGCGGCGGCATGACAGGTCATCGAAGCCCCCTGCTCCTGACTGCACGCATCACCATGAAATTCACGACGGCAGCGGACGCTGCCTGGGACTGCATTTCCGGCGGGACAACATCGAGGAGGGGACAGACGGCGCGCGGCAAATGGGCCACGGCCAGGAACAGGCGGTTTCGTGAAGTACGCAGATGTGTGCCGGTACTTTTACTGGTCAACCGTGATGTGAACGTAAAATTCAGGCAGGGGATCGCCCGCATTCGCCGCGCGGTGAGCGAGTCTGCAGAGATCGCTCAGATCTTCAGATAGACACGCCGGCGATCCAGCACCCACACCACACCCCACCAGATCGTCACGAAGCCCACCGCGCACGCGAGTGAGGCCAGTTCTGGTGCCTCCGGCAGCGCGCTCTGCAGGGCATGGAACGCCCAGGCCCACGCACCGGTTGCAGCGAGCACCAGCGCCATCGCCGAGGAGCCAAGATAGGCGGCGATCGCATTCACGCCAAAGCGTCGCCCCAGCGCAGGCATGCCCCAGCGATCGATCAACAGATGGGCCAGCAGCAGCGCAGCCGCGGACAGACCTGCGGTCCACAGCACGAAGCTGGGGGTCCACAACTGCTTGTTCAGGGGCAACCACAGCGTGGCCAGGCCGCCGACCGCCAGGCAACCCGCCGCCAGCAGCGTCAACTGCGGTGCCCTGCCGGCACGCAGCCACGCGCCGGCGCGCAGGCCCAGCAGGGTGGTGGCGATCGCCCCGAGGCTGCTCAGCAGGCCTTCCGGGTCATGGCCCAGCCCGGTGAGCGCGGAATACTTGTAGAGGAACGGGGCAAACAGCGCCGTATCCAGGCGGCTGGCCGGGTTGACCCACGGCGCCATGGAGGTGGCCGACAGCAGGATCACCGCATAGGTGGCCAACAGCCCGACGATCAGCGCCCATTGCGTGCGCGCCCGCGTGTAGACCGCCAGCACGCCGACCACCGCCACGCACAGGGCGATCCGCTGCAGCACACCCCACAGGCGATACGCCGGCAGTCCGAACAGCCACCACGCCAGCAGGTGCAGCAGCGCGCCGGCGATCAGGATGCGCAGTGCGCGTTGCAGCACCCCGCGCACCAGCGCCGGACGCGTGGCCGGCTCGGCCGCGCGTGGCGCCAGGCTGAAGGCCATCGAGACGCCTGCGATGAACAGGAACAGCGGGAAGATCAGGTCGGTCGGGGTGAAGCCATGCCAGTCCGCGTGCAGCAGCGGCGCGTAGACATGGCTCCAGTCGCCGGGGTTGTTGACCAGCAGCATCGCCGCGACGGTCAGGCCGCGCAGTGCATCGATCGACCCCATCCGCCCCGACGGCGCGGCACTCATACGTCTTCGCGCTGCCCGGCGATCCAGGTGCTGCGCACCTGCAGCGCGTCATCGAGCAGCACCAGATCGGCATGATGGCCCTCGGCGATATGCCCGTAGCGGTCATCCAGATTCAGGAACTGCGCAGGATAGGTCGACGCCATGCGCGCCGCTTCGGCCAACGACACGCCCAGCAGCTGCACGCTGTTGCGCACCGCCGTGGCCATGTCCAGCGCCGAGCCGGCCAGCGAGCCGGCAGCATTGCGCACCACCCCGTCCACCGCAGTGATGACCTCGCCGTACAGTTCGTAACTTGGGTCTGCCGCACCCACCGGCGGCATCGCATCGGTGACCAGCATGACCTTGCCGCGCGGCTTGGTCGCCAGCGCCACACGCAGGCTGGCCGGGTGCACATGCACACCGTCGGCAATGATGCCGACCCAGCTGTCGCGGTCTTCCAGTGCAGCGCCGACCGCGCCCGGCTCGCGCCCGGTCAGCGGTGACATCGCGTTGTACAGATGGGTGAAGCCGCGGATACCGGCCTCCAGGCCGGCACGCGCCTGCTCGTAACTGGCGGCGGTATGACCTGCCGCCACCACCACGCCGCGTTCCACCAGCGCGCGGATGCTCTCCAGCGGTACCCGCTCGGGCGCCAGCGTGAGCAGGGTGACGCCGTTGTCCAGCGAGGCGGCCAAGGCGATCTCGGCGGCGTCCGGCACACGGAACTTGTTCGCATCATGCGTGCCCTTGCGCGCCGGGGCGATGTACGGGCCTTCCAGATGGATGCCGAGCACGCCCGCCACGCCCTCGCTGATCGCCTGGCGGGTCGCGGCGATGGCCGCGCGCATCACCTGCACGTCGTCGCTGATCAGAGTCGGCAGCAGACCGGTGGTGCCGAAGCGGCGGTGCGCCTGGGCCAGCGTGCGCAGCGTGGCGACATCCGGGCTGTTGTTGAACAGCACGCCGCCACCGCCATTGACCTGCGCATCGATGAAGCCGGGCAGCAACCAGCCGCCGCCCAGGTCCACCTGCGAATCGGCCTGGCCGAGCATGGGCGCGGCATCGGAGATGAGCGCGGTGATCCGGCCGCTTTCGATCACGATCGCCAGGTCGTCGCGGAAGTCGTCGCCGGCCAGGATGCGGGCATTGCGCAGAACGGTTTTCATCAGACGGTTTCCGTCACCTTGTTCAGATGCGGCGGCAGGTCCGGGTTGTGGCCACGGCGCAGCGCCAGCGCATTGATCGCGCGGTAGAAGCTCTGGATGGTCAGCAGCGGCGCGCACGCCGGGTGCGGCGCGACCGGCAGCGGCAGATCCCCACCGACATCGGCCAGCCACACCTGCGCATCGCGCGCGGCGAACTCGCTCAGCACCGCGCGGGTGCCGGCGCCGGTTTCATCCGGCTGGGCGAAGGCCAGCACCGGGAAGCCCGGGCCGACCAGCGCCATCGGGCCGTGCTTGACCTCGGCCGAGCTGTAGGCCTCGGCGTGCAGGCCACAGGTTTCCTTGAACTTCAGCGCCGCTTCCTGCGCCGCCGCCAGGCCGAGGCCACGGCCGAGCACGAACAGATTGTGGGCCGGCACCAGGCCATCCGTCAGCGACGACCAGTCGCTGTTCCAGGCCTCGCGCAGCGCATCGGGCAGCGCGCGCAGCGAGGCGATCAGCCCCACATCCTGGGTCCAGTACGCCACCAGCTGCAGGATCGCCGACAGCGAGGCCAGGTAGCTCTTGGTCGCCGCCACGCTGCGCTCGGCACCGGCGCCGAGCGGGATGACCGTCTCGGCCAGCTGCGCCAGCGGCGAATCCTCGACATTCACCAGCGCCACCACGCGTGCACCGGCCGCACGCGCGGCCTCGGCATTGCGCAGCAGGTCCGGGCTCTTGCCCGACTGCGAGATCACGATGTACAGCGCGCCGCGCAGCTTCAGGGGTGCTTCGTAGACCGAGCCCACCGAGGGCGACGCCGAGGCGGTGACCAGCCCGAGGCGCGTTTCCAGCAGGTACTTGGCATAGGTGGCGGCGTGGTCGGAACTGCCGCGCGCGCAGGTCACCACGAACGGCGGCGGTGCCGCGCGCAGGCTGGCGGCCAGCGTCTCCACGGCCACCTGGTTGCGCGCGAACTGCGCGGCGATCACATCGGCAGCCTCGGCGGCTTCGCGGTACATCAGGGTGTCGTGGGGGGCAGGCAGGGACATGGGAACTCAGGTCGTTTCAGGAGAGGGAAGCCGTGCACCCTGCGGGCGCATCGGCGCGGTGGAACCACGCACGACCAGCTGCGGCACGAAGCCCTGGTTCTGCAGCTGCAGCGGCGCGTCGTCGTAGGCATCGCTACGCAGCTGCGCGATCAGCAGGCGGGCGGCATGCCGGGCGATGTCTTCGGTGGCCTGCTTGGCGGTGGTCAGCGGCGGCCAGGACTGGCGCGAGAACGGACTGTCCTCGAAACCGGCGATGGACAGGTCGTAGGGCACGTTCATGCCGGTGGATTTGGCGGCCGCGAGCACGCCGGCGGCGATCTCATCGTTGGAACCGAAGATCGCGGTGGGCGGTTCGCGCAGCGCCAGCAGGCGGCGCGCGCCGCGGAAGCCATCATCGAAGGTGTAATCGCCCTGCACCACCAGGTGCTTGTCGATTGTCATGCCGTAGTCGCGCAGCGCCGCTTCATAGCCGGCATAGCGCTCACCGCTGGAGCGGTGCGAGGTGCCGCCCCAGAGGAAGCCGATCCGCTGGTGGCCCAGCTGGATCAGGTGCTCGGTGATCTCGTAGGCGGCCTCGCGGTCGTCGACGAACACGCAGGCACCATCTTCGGGATCGGCGGTGGCGGCGATGATGCGCACCAGTTTGATCCCGCGTGCGGTGAGCGCGGCCACCAGATCCTTGCGCTCGGACATCGGCGCGGTCAGCACCAGCCCGGCCAGGCGCGAACGCTGCACCCAGTCGGCCAGTTCCTCGGCGAGCATCGGCGAGCTGGAATCGCAGGGATGGATCTGCAAGCCGAACCCGGTCTCGCGGCACGCGGCAAGCACGCCGTTCTGCACGCCGATGATGTGGTACGGGTTGGGGTTGTCGTAGACCAGCCCGACCACCAGCGTGGTGCCGGTGCGCAGGTTGCGCGCGGCCGGATCGGGCTCGTAGTCCAGCTCGGCGATCGCGCGCAGCACCCGTGCACGGGTGGCCTGCATCACCGACGGCTCGTTGTTGATGACCCGTGAGACTGTCTTCAGCGATACCTTGGCCCGTTCGGCGACATCCTTGATGGTCGCTCTACGCATCGTTTTTCCCTGGCTGACCGGTTGAGCGTCCATGATCGCCGATCACTGCCCGTCGCGGGACAGCCCGACCCGGTGGCCGCGCATCGAATAGAACAGGATGTACAGGTAGCAGGGCACCATCAGGCCGGCGAACACCCACTGGAAGTCGAAGTGCTGCTTGAGCACGGCAAACAGCTGGGGAATGATCGCGCCACCGGCGATGGCCATCACCAGCAGGGCCGAGCCGGTCTCGGTGAAGCGGCCCAGGCCGCGGATCGCCAGCGGGAAGATCGCCGGCCACATCATCGCGTTGGCGAAACCGAGGGCGGCCACGAAGCCCACCGACACGTAGCCGTGGGTGAACAGCGCGCCGATGCAGAACACCACGCCCAGCACCGCGGAAATGCTCAGGTAACGCGACTGCGAGACCAGGTGCGGGATCAGTGCCAGGCCGGCCAGATAACCGATGAGCATCGCGCCCAGGGTGATCGAGGTGAACATCTTGGTCTGGTCCAGCGGCAGGTCGAAGCCGTGGCCGTAAGTGCCGATCGCATCGCCGGCCATCACTTCCACGCCGACATAGACGAACAGGCACAGCACGCCCAGCCACAGGTGCGGGAACTGGAAGATGCTGGTGCGCTCGGCCACTCCCGGCGCGCGGGCCGGCGTAGCGTTGGCTTCAGAGGTCTTCAGTTCGGGCAGCGGCGAAAACAGCACGCCGACCGCCAGCACCACCAGCAGACCGGCCATGGCCATGTACGGCAGCTGGATCTTGGCCGCGAAGTCGTTGAGCAGCACCGTCTTGGCGGCCGCATCGGCGATCTTCACCTGGGCATCCAGGTCGCCGATACCGTGCAGCACCAGCGTGCCGATCAGCACCGGGGCGAGCATGCCGGCGATCTTGTTGCAGATGCCCATCAGTGCGATGCGCCGGGCCGCGGTCTCGATCGGGCCGAGGATGCTGATGTACGGGTTGACCGCCGTCTGCAGCAGGGCAAGGCCGCTGCCGATGATGAACAGGCCGCTGAGCGCGCCCGGGTACCAGCGCTGCTGGGCGAAGTGGGCGAACACCACCGCACCGGCCGCCATCACCAGCAGGCTCAGGCTCAGGCCCTTCTTCATCCCGGTGCGCTTGAGGATCCACGAGGCCGGCAGGGCCAGGAAGAAATACGACAGGTAGAAAACCATCAGCACCAGGAAGGCGCCGACCTCATCCAGCTCGAAGGCGAGCTTGACGAAGGTGATCAACGGGCCGTTGAGCCAGGTGAAGAAGCCGATCAGGAAGAACAGCACGCCGATGATCAGGATCGAGGTAAGCACGCTCGAACGCGCGGAGGCAGCAGGCACGGCAGACATCAAGGAGGCTCCTGCATCGACGGCGCCGGAGCGGCATCGGAAGAGTGGCTGGGAACAACGTTGTCACATTTATTCGTTGCAGCCGCCAGGTTTGTCAACAACTGGTTCACGCCAGCGCCGCGCATTTTGCGTTGCTGCACCTGCGCAATCTGGCGGCAGCGCTCGCCGCGAGCGGAGCGGAGCCCGTATTCACGGCAGTTTGCGAAAACATGACGGCAGTGTGATGAAAACGTTTTCCCGCGCAAACCCACGTTGCGGCGCAGCATCGAAAGTGTGAGGTTATCGTTGACATCGTTGTCAGAACGATTACAGACTCCGCCTCAATCGCCGGGGCAACCCTGGCCACGCCCAACCGATGGAGTCCGTGTGACCAACGCCGCCCACGCTGTTCCGGCCCATGCCCCGCCCGCCGCGACGCCGCCGTTCCTGGCCGCCGACGTGGGTGGCACGCATGTCCGGGTTGGCCGGGTCCAGGCCAGCGCCGATCCGGCCCATCCGGTGGAGCTGCTGGACTACCGCAAGTTCCGCAATGCGGATTACGCCGGCCTCAGCGCGATCCTGTCCGACTTTCTGGCCGATGGCCCGCGCCCGACGCATTGCGTGGTCGCCACCGCCGGCTATGCCCGCGACGACGGCACGGTGATCACCGCCAACCTGCCCTGGCCGTTGTCGGCACGGCAGATCGAGCGCGATGTCGGCCTGGACCAGGTGTACATCGTCAATGACTTCGAGGCCGTGGCCTATGCCGCCGCCCAGGTCGATGCCAGCGGCGTGCTGCAGCTGACCGGCCCGGCCACCGCCCCGCGCGGCCCGACCCTGGTGGTCGGCCCCGGCACCGGCCTCGGCGCGGCGGTGTGGATCCCGACCCCGCACGGCGCCGTCGTGCTGGCGACCGAAGCCGGCCAGCCGACCCTGGCCACCACCACCGAACTGGAGATGGCGATCGTGCGGCACATGCTGCGCGAGCGCTCGCATGTCTCGGTCGAGCAGGCGCTGTCCGGCCCCGGCCTGATGAATCTGTATCGCGCCCTGTGTGCGTTGAGCGGCCAATCGCCGACGCTGGCCACCCCCGATGCGATCACCGCCGCCGCCATGGCCGACCAGGACCCGCTCGCGCGGCAGAGCCTGGAGGTGTTCTGCGGCCTGCTCGGCAGCACGATCGGCGACATGGCGCTGCAGTACGGCGTCACCGGTGGGGTCTACCTGGCCGGCGGCATCCTGCCGCAGATCCGCGATTTCCTGTTGAACAGCACCTTCGTCGAGCGGTACCTCAACAAGGGACCGATGCGCGAGGCGCTGGAACGCATTCCCGTGAAGGTGGTCGAGCACGGGCAGCTGGGCGTCATCGGCGCTGCCAGCTGGTACCTGGGCCATAGGGACCACCCGACCGCCTGACGGCGCGCCGGGAAAGGCATTACGTAGTACGCAGCACCCATGGCACGCCCCGGTTTAGGGCGCGCGGAAAAGTCGTACCAGACGCAAGAAGACACGCCGTCGCCGGCGAACCATCGGATTGATGAGGAGAGACATCATGAACCATCGCAAGAGTCTGCTTTCGGCAGCCATTTTCAGCTGTCTGGTGTTCGGCGCGCAGGCGCAGGAAACCTCCAGTACCCCCACCGACCTGGACACCGTCAGCGTCGTCGGCATCCGCGCCAGCCTCGAAAAGTCGCTGGATACCAAGCGCAACAACGTGACCATTTCCGAGGCGATCACCGCCGAGGACATCGGCAAGTTCCCCAGTACGAACGTTGCAGAAGCGCTGTCTCAGCTGCCCGGCATCTCGCTGGACCGCCGCTTCGGCCAGGGTGAGCGCGTCAGCATCGACGGCACCGACCCCAGCCTCAACCTGTCCTTCCTGGACGGCCACCCGGTCGCCCAGGCGATCTGGCTGTACGGCGAGCAGCCCAACCGCGGCTTCGATTACACCCTGCTGTCGCCGCTGATCCTGGGTCGCATGGAAGTCATCAAGTCCTCCGAAGCGCGCCTGACTGAAGGCAGCCTGGGCGGCACCATCCTGATGCACACCCGCCAGCCGCTGGACATGCGCGCCAATGAAGTGGCCGCTTCGATCGGCTACAGCTACAGCGACCAGGCCAGCAAGGGCAAGCCGAACGCCTCGGCGATCTACAGCTGGAAGAACGACGAGGAAACCTTCGGCATCAACGTGGCCGCGCAGCACTATGAAGAGCGCGTGGACCGCCAGGGCATAGAAGTGTTTGGTTACGCCAAGGCGTCCACCTTCACCAACGCGTCGGGCGTGGACCCGAACGCGGATGTGCCCAACTCGGTCAATGCGGCCTGGTTCCAGCAGGACCGCAAGCGCGACAGCGCCGTGGTCAATCTGCAGTTCAAGCCCACCGACGAGCTCGAGTTCAACCTGAGCGGCCTGTACATCAAGGAGAACTTCGACAACTACAACCAGTCGATGTACTCCTTCCTGACCTGGAATCCCGGCACCATCGGTGCAGTGAACCAGCTCGGCGATGTGCGCAATGGCGTGGTCAACAGCGGCCACTCCAATGCCAGCACCACCGCCAACAGCGGCACGGTGATCTACGACAACAACGTGCGCGAATCCGAAGTCACCACCAAGGGTCTGGATCTGCGCGGGGCCTGGAAGGGCGAGAGCTGGGGCATCAGCGGCCAGGCCGGCCAGAGCAAGTCCGAGAACAAGGAACTGGCCCAGTACTTCATCGAACCGTTCTACAACGGCGGTTTCAGCTGGAACCTGGACAACGGCATCACCTTCGACAACCCCGATGCGGCCCGCAACCCGGCCAACTGGGGCTCGGCCGGTGGCTGGTTCGGCAACAACGGCATCTTCTCCACCGACAGCAAGGACACCTACGCGCAGCTGGACTTCAATGTGCAGTTCGACAGCATCTTCAACCAGCTGCAGTTCGGCGTGCGCCACGGCAAGCATGAAGAGAGCTTCGATCTGAACGTGTATGGCGGCGTGCGTCCGGGCACCCTGGCCGACGTCGGCACCATCGGGTTGACCGACATCCAGGGCTTCGCCGATGGCCAGGGCCGTCATGTCCAGGTCGGCCGCGACAACGTGCTGAACTGGGTCAAGGGCAGCCCGCTGGACTTCGCCAACCCGGATCCGGCCAGCTACCTCAACAACAGCTGGGCGCTGGAGCAGACCAACAACGCCGCCTACGCGCAGTTGAACTTCTCCAACGGCCCGGTGCGCGGCAACGTCGGTGTGCGCTACGTGGATTCCAAGACCGCCGGCAGCGGCTTCGTCTACGGCGGCACCCCCACCCTGACCGATCTGGACAGCAAGTGGCAGACCCAGACCAAGAAGGAAGACTTCCTGCTGCCCTCGGTCAACCTGGTCTACGACACCGACAGCGACTGGGTCTTCCGCTTCGGCGCCAGCAAGGTCATCGCCTGGGCACCGTACAACCAGATGGTGAACAACACCTTCCTCAACGACACCACGCTCACCGGCAGCGGCGGCAACGCAGCCCTGTCGCCGTATGAGTCCTGGAACTACAACCTGTCGGCCGAGTATTATTTCGCGCCGCAGTCGGTGGTCGCCTGGTCGCTGTTCTACAAGAAGATCGACAACTACATCGATACCAGCGCCGTCACCGAGCGCCAGTACAACTCGATCCGCGATACCTCGCCGGCCACCTGGGCCAACATCGTGGGCACCAACGGCTGTGCGGCCGACGGCTACTGCGACTACAGCATCCAGCGTCCGCGCAACGCCGGCAGCGGCCACGTCAAGGGCTTCAACCTCAGCTACCAGCAGCCCTTCGGTGAGAGCGGCTTCGGCCTGACCGCCAACTACACCTACGCCAACGGTGAGAACAACTCCGGCGATGCGCTGCCTTACCAGTCGCGCAACTCGGTCGCGTTCAGCCCGTACTACGAGAAGGGCCCGATCAACGCCCGCCTGACCTACAACTGGCGTGACAGCTACCTGGCCGGCGGCTACGTCGCAGGCTCGGCACCGGCCAGCGTGGACGACTACGCCGAGCTGGGCGCCAGCTTCGGCTACACCTTCAACGAAAACTGGTCGGTCACCGTCGACGCCCAGAACCTGCTCGATGAAGAGTACTTCCAGTACCTGGGCGACAAGGATCACCTGGCCTCGCGTTACAAGAGCGGCCGCCGCTACATGGCGACCCTGCACTTCAAGTTCTGATTGCCTTGGCACTATGCTGAATGCCTGATACGGGCCCGGATCTCCGGGCCCGTTTTCACAGGTGGAACCCGATTCGCTACAAAGGAATGACCCGATGCACACCCGCACCCGTCGTACCTCGCTGTCGCTGCTGTCCTTCGCACTGGCACTCTCCCTCGCACCGCTGGCCCAGGCCGCCGACGCACAGGCACCGGCTGGCCCGAAGGCCCTGCCCGGTTCGCTGATGGTGATCCCCGCACCGGCCAGGGTCGATCGCATCGACGGCGCCGACTACACCGTGACCGCCGCCACGCCGGTCCGTGCACAGGGCCAGGCCGCCCAGCGCGTCGCCACGCAGTTCGCCACCCTGCTGCGCGACAGCGGTGGCCCGGCGGTAACGGTCAGCGAAGGACGCGGCAAGGACGGCATCCGCTTCGTGCTCGACGCCACGCTCAAGACCGGTGCCGAAGGCTACCAGCTGCGTTCGGACGCGCGTGGCGCGACCGTGCAGGCCGCCACCGAGGCCGGTCTGTTCTACGGTGCGGCAACGCTCTCGCAGCTGCTCACCGGCGGCAGCGATGGCACGCTTCCGGCGCTGCGCATCGATGATGCGCCCCGTTTCAGCTGGCGCGGCCTGATGCTCGATTCGGCCCGCCACTTCCAGAGCCTGGATGAGATCAAGCAGGTCCTCGATGCGATGGCCGAGCAGAAGCTCAACACCTTCCATTGGCACCTCACCGATGACCAGGGCTGGCGCATGGAGATCAAGCGCTACCCGAAACTGACCGGCGTCGGCAGCTGCCGCATTCCGGCCGGCGACGGTGGCCGCGATCCGGTCACCGGCGCCGAGCGTCCCTACTGCGGGTTCTACACCCAGGAACAGATCCGCGAGGTGATCGCGTATGCCGCCGCGCGCCATATCCAGGTGATCCCGGAGATCGACGTGCCCGGTCACGCTACCGCGGCGATCGCGGCCTATCCGGAGCTCGGCACGATCGACACCCCGCTCAAGCCGCTGAGCGAATGGGGCGTGTTCCCGAACCTGTTCAACACGGAAGACAGCACCCTCGAATTCCTTGAGAACGTGCTGGAAGAAGTCATCGCGTTGTTCCCGGCCAAGTACGTGCACGTCGGTGGCGACGAAGCGGTCAAGGACCAGTGGGAAGCCTCCGCGCGGGTGCAGGCGCGCATGCGCGAAGTGGGCGCCGGCGATGAGATGGAAATGCAGAGCCACATCATCAAGCGCCTGGAGACCTTCCTGGAACACCACAACCGGCGCCTGATCGGCTGGGATGAAATCCTCGAGGGCGGCCTGCCGCCGGAAGCCACGGTGATGTCCTGGCGCGGCACCGAAGGCGGCCTGAAAGCGGCCAGCGAAGGCCACGACGTGGTCATGTCGCCGGTGACCGACATGTACATGGACTACCTGCAGACCAACTCGGAGAACGAGCCGCCGGGCCGCCCGGCGACGATTCCGCTGGCACGCGTGTACGGCTTCGAGCCGGTGCCGGACGCGCTGGCCAAGGACAAGCAGCACCACATCCTCGGCCTGCAGGCCAACATGTTCACCGAGCACACGCGCAGCTACGCGCGCCTGCAGCACAACCTGTTCCCGCGCTTGGCCGCGGTGGCCGAGACCGGCTGGTCGCCGCGCGAGCGCCGCGACTATGCGGATTTCCTGGCGCGTCTGCCGGCGCAGCTGAAGCGTTACCAGGCGATGGGCATCGCGTATGCGCAGACGCCATTCCAGGTGGAACTGGACAGCACGGACAACCGCGCCGCCGGCACCGCGACGCTGGCCCTGCGCACCCCGCTCGGTTACGACATCCACTACAGCGTGGACGGCAGCGCGGTCACCGCGCAGTCACCGCGCTACACCGCCCCGCTGCAGCAGCCGCTGCCGGTGGCACTGCAGGCGGCGACGTTCTTCAACGGCGAGGCGTTGGCCAAGGCGGCCAGCCGCTTCGACATCACCGCCGGGTCGCTGCTGTCGCGGACCGACGAACATCTCGCGCAGTGCCCGGGCGAAGGCCAGCTGCTGCTGCGCCTGGAAGACGACGGCCCGGCCGATGGCGAGCGCGCGATCTTCAACGTGGACATCTTCAACCCGTGCTGGTTGTGGAAGGACGCGGATGTGGATGGCATCGCCACGCTCCGCATCCGCGCCGGACAGATCCCGTACTACTTCCAGCTGGCCCACGACGAGCCGAACCGCCGCTTCGCGCCCAAGCGCAGCGCGCATGGGGAAATGGACATCCTCGGCGGCCAGTGCGATGGCAAGCCGCTGGCCAGCGTGGCACTGCCGGCCGCGCCGGGCGCCGATGGGTTCATCACGCTGGAGGCGGCGCTGCCGCGCTCGCTCAAGGGCACGCAGAATCTGTGCGTGCGCTTCACCGGCGATACCCGGCCGACCATGTGGGTGCTGGATGAGATGACGCTGTTGCCGCGGTAATCGGGGCGCCAAGGTGCCGGCCAGCGGCCGGCACTCCCCGTCATGGGTCGCCGGCGTCACACGCATCAACCGCGCAGGCGCACCAGCAGATCGCGCAACGGGGTGAACACGATCGCCGTGCCGGCGAGCACGCCGACGCTGTTGGCCAGCGCGTCCATCGGGTCGGCCATGCGGTTGACGGTCAAGGCGCCCTGGGCGAACTCGATGCCGATGCCCAGCGTGACCAGGCCGAGCGCGGCCCAGACCAGGGCCGCGC
>NZ_JASCOO010000096.1:0-15704 GCF_029959485.1 Stenotrophomonas sp. PS02301 | reverse complement strand
AACCCCCCCCCCCCCACCGGGGGGGCGAGCCGGGGGCGGCGCTGTGGCGCGGGGGGGGCGGGGGGGGGCCGTCCAGCCCGGCGCTGCAGCGCGCGCTGCAACTGGCCTGGGGCCGGAACCTGGGCCGCATGGGCCAGGCGGTGGAGGCACGCCGCGCGCTGGCCCCGTTGCTGGTGGGCGACGCCGCGGATCAGGGCAGCCGCGTCCTGCGCTGGCGCGCCCGTGCCGCGATGGCGCAGCTGGACTGCACGAGCGCACCGGCGCGTGCGCGTGAGGCGCTGGTGCAGCTGCAGCAGGAACTGCAGGCGCAGTGGCCGCAGGGTGGGCAGCTGCTGCAGGAGGTGAACCGGGTGCGGGAGGCGTGCGCACCGGCGCAGATCGCGGCCAGCCCGTGAGCACGCTGGCTGAACGCCGCCCCGCATTCACCTCGGCGAATTAACGTCTGCGTGCCTATGATGGCCGGCCCTCCCTTGCCATCGCTGCCTGCATGCAACGACGCGACTTCCTCCGCAATGCCTCCGTGGCCCTGGCCGCCTTCGGCCTGCCTGCACTGCCGGCCTGTGCCGCGCAGGGCAACCAGGTCGGCCTGCGCCGGCTGGGCGAGCCGCAGCCGTTCGATTTCGCCTCGCTGAAAGGGCAGGCCCGCGCGCTGTCCCAAGCCGCCTACCAGAGCCACAAGCGGACCCTGCCGGGTCCGGTCGAAGCGTTGGACTGGGACCAGTACCAGTCCATCCAGTACCGCCAGGACCATGCCTTGTGGGCCGACCAGCCCGGCCGCTACCAGGCCAAGTTCTTCCACCTCGGCCTGTACTTCCATTCGCCGGTGCGGATGTTCGACGTGACCGACGGCAAGGCGCAGGAACTGGCCTACGACGGCGCGGCGTTCGACTACGGCAAGAGTGGCCTGAAGGGCAGCCATCTGCCGGCTGACCTGGGCTTTGCCGGCTTCCGTCTCAACACCCGCAAGGACACCGACCGCGACTTCGCCGCGTTCCTGGGGGCCAGCTATTTCCGCGCAGTGGGCAAGGAAGGCCAGTACGGCCAGTCCGCGCGCGGCCTGGCGATCGACACCGGCATGGGCAAGCCCGAGGAATTCCCGGATTTCATCGCCTATTACCTGGAGCAGCCGGCGGCTGACTCCAACACGCTGGTGGTGTATGCCCTGCTGGATTCGCCAAGCACCACCGGCGCCTACCGGTTCGCGATCACCAACGGTGATGTGCTGCTGATGGACATCGATTGCGCGCTGTACCCGCGCAAGGCGATCGAGCGGCTCGGCATCGCCCCGTGCACCAGCATGTACCAGGTGGGCGAGAACGACCGCCGCATGGCCTGGGACTGGCGCCCGGAGATCCACGATACCGACGGCCTGTCGATGTGGACCGGGGCCGGTGAATGGATCTGGCGCCCGCTGTGCAACCCGTACCACCTGCGCTTCAACATGTTCGTGGACAACAACCCGCGCGGCTTCGGCCTGCTGCAGCGCGACCGCAATTTCGACCACTACCAGGACGACGGCGTCTTCTACGAGAAGCGCCCCTGCCTGTGGGTGGAACCGAAAGGGCAGTGGGGCAAGGGCTCGGTGCAGCTGGTTGAAATCCCGACCGTGGATGAGACCTTCGACAACATCGTGGCGTTCTGGAATCCCGAGGCCAAGCCGCAGCCGGGCCAGGAGCTGCTGCTCGGCTACCGCCTGTACTGGGGCGCGCAGCCGCCGGCGCGTACCCCGCTGGCGCACTGCGTGGCCAGCCGTACCGGCCTGGGCGGGGTGATCGGCAAGAAGCGCGAGTACTTCTCGTGGCGCTTCGCGGTCGATTTCGAAGGCGGCGAACTGGCCGCGTTGATCGACAAGGACGAAGTGGAAGCCGTGGTCCAGGTCAGCCGTGGCCGCACCGAGATCGTCTCGGCGCGCCCGCTGCGCGAGATCAAGGGCTACCGCGCGATGTTCGATGTGGTACCGCCGGAGGACACCACCGAGCAGATCGATATCCGCCTGTACCTGCGCAGCGGCGGCAAGACCCTGACCGAAACCTGGCTGTATCAGTACAGCCCGCCGCCGAAGGGTGCGCCGGAGCGCACGTTGTATTGATCAAAGCGGCAATGGGACCTGTGCCGGGTCGATTCTTCCCTCGCCGCGCGTGATCTTCTTGAACTCCGCGCGGCTCACCGACACGTAGCGCTCGTTGCCGCCGATCTCCACCTGCGGGCCGTCCTGCACCGCGTGGCCGTGCTCGTCCACGCGCACGGTCATCGTGGCCTTCTTGCCGCTGTGGCAGATCGTCTTGATCTCCTGCATCTCATCGGCCCAGGCCAGCAGGTACTGGCTGCCTTCGAACAGCTCACCGCGGAAATCGGTGCGCAGGCCGTAGCAGAGCACCGGGATGCGCATCTGATCGACCACCTCGCTCAGCTGCCAGACCTGGCTGCGGGTCAGGAACTGCGCTTCATCGACCAGCACGCAGCCCAGCGGGCCGTGCGTGTCGATGTCCTCGGCGATCAGCTGCTGCAGGTCGGTGCCCTGCTGGAACGCGATCCCGTCGGCCTTCAGGCCGATCCGCGAGGCGACCACGCCGCGCCCGGCGCGATCGTCCAGCCGTGGGGTCAGGATGGCCACGCGCATGCCCCGCTCGCGGTAGTTGTGCGCCGACTGCAGCAGGGTCGTGGTCTTGCCGGCGTTCATCGCCGAATAATAGAAATAGAGCTTGGCCATGCCGGGATTTTATCCCTTCGGCGGTCCTGGCATGCCCTTGTCGCCTCAGTCCTGATGGCCCGGCACCGTGGCCGGCAGGCCAACCTCGACCGAACCGGTGCCGATGGCACGGCCAGCCGCCTCCAACTGCCGGTCCTGCCATTGCCAGTACTGGGCTGGCTGCCAGTATTCGTCGCGGTAGAACACATCCGGCTCCAGGTACCGCAGGCCGCGCGCATCCCGGGCCACCATGCGCATGCCGCCGACCGCGCCGGTGTGGCTGCCGGTGACGTTGAGCAGACCACGACGCAACTCGCGCTCCAGCCGCGGCTGGGCCGCCTTGTCCCCGAACTCGGCGTACACCGCCGGGCCCACCTGCAGAGCACGGGCCTGTTCGGCCGGCTCCAGCCCGGCCCAGTAGCGTTCGCGCAGCCCAAGCAGAAATCCGGTCCCGCGTTCAGCGGCGAGGTCCATCCACGCATAGGCCACGGCCCGGTCCTGGGCGCCGCCCTGGCCCTTCCACCACATCTCGGCGAGCGCGGCCTGGGACAACTTGTCGGCGTAGCGGGCACCGAGGCGGTAGTAGCGCCGTGCGTCTTCGAAGCGGCCGCGGGCCTGGGCCTCCTTGCCGTGCTTGCGGTAGCGCAGGTCGGGGTGGCTGACCAGGAACGCATCGGTCTCCTGTGCGTCCTGGGCGCGCAGATCCGGTTGGCTGGACTGCGCCCATGCCGGAACGGTCACGAGTACGGCGATCATGCCCCCCATCTGCCACGCCTTCCTGATAGTCACGTCACGTCGCCTCCGTTGCGTCGATGGGCGCCATGTTCGATCCACTGATGTGAAGGCGTCAACTCCGCGCGGTCGCGCGTCGATGCAGGCCGAGCAAGGCCGGTACAATGCCCCTCCCCTGGAGATGGCATGCACGGTCTCAATCCTCCCCAACACGCGGCAGTGATGCACTGCGAAGGTCCTCTGCTGGTGCTTGCGGGCGCGGGCAGCGGCAAGACGCGCGTGATCGTGGAGAAGATCGGCCAGCTGATCGCCAGCAAGCGCTACCCGGCGCGGCGGATCGCGGCGATCACCTTCACCAACAAATCGGCCAAGGAAATGCGCGAGCGCGTGGCCAAGCGCCTGCGCGGTGGCGACGCCGATGAAGTGACGATCTGTACGTTCCACGCGCTGGGGCTGAAGTTCCTGCAGATTGAACATGCGGCCGTCGGGCTCAAGCGCGGGTTCTCGATCTTCGATGCAGACGATTCGACCGCGCAGGTGAAGGACCTGATGTACGGGGCCAAGCCGGACGACATCGAGGACGTGAAGAACCTGATCTCGCGCGCCAAGAACGCCGGCCTCTCACCCGAGCAGGCGATGGCCGCGGCGCGCAGCACGCGCGAGAAGGAAGCGGCCAGCGTCTACGAGCGGTACCAGCTGCGCCTGACCGCGTTCAACGCGGTCGATTTCGATGATCTGATCCGGCTGCCGGTGCAGGTGCTGGAAGAGAATCCGGAGATCGCCATCGCCTGGCGCGAACGCATCGGCTACCTGCTGGTCGACGAATGCCAGGACACCAACGATGCGCAGTACCGGCTGCTCAAGCAGCTGGCCGGCAGCAAGGGCAACTTCACCTGCGTGGGCGATGACGATCAGTCGATCTACGCCTGGCGCGGTGCGAACCCGGAAAACCTGCAGCAGATGGCGCGCGATTATCCTGCGCTGGAAATCATCAAACTGGAGCAGAACTACCGCTGCTCCAACCGCGTGCTGCGCGCGGCCAACGCGCTGATCGCCAACAACCCGCACGAGCATCTGAAGAAGCTGTGGAGCGACCAGGCCGACGGCGAGCGCATCCGTGTGTGGGAGTGCCGCAACAGCGAGCACGAAGCGGAAAAGGTCGCGGCGGAAATCGCCTTCCTGGCCACCTCCAAGAAGATTCCGTGGAGCGATTTCTGCATCCTGTTCCGCGGCAATTTCCAGTCGCGGCCGCTGGAAAAAGCGCTGCAGCTGGTGCGTGCGCCGTACCACATCACCGGCGGCACCGCGTTCCTGGAACGGCAGGAGGTCAAGGACACGCTGTCCTGGCTGCGCCTGCTGGTGAACCCGGATGACGATACGGCGTTCATGCGCGCGGTGCAGTCGCCCAAGCGCGAAGTGGGCGCCGGTACGCTGGCCAAGCTGGCCGAGCTGGCCTCGGAAAAAGATCTGCCGATGGCGCATGCTGCCGAAGCGATCGGTGCGCTCTCGCAGTTGCCGCCGCGCGCGGCCAACGGGCTGAGCCGCTTCACCGACATCCTGCGCGACCTGCGCGCGGAGATGCCCAAGCTCAGCTCCGGTGATCTGGTGCGCAAGCTGGTGAAGGACTCCGGGCTGGTCTCGGACCTGCGCAGTGCATGCAAGGAAGAGTCTGTCTACCAGCGCCGCCTTGGCAACCTGGAAGAACTGGCGCAATGGTTCGAAGGCGGCCCGAGGGGTGCCTCCACGGCGGATCTGGCCGCGCAGCTGGCGTTGCTTTCACGCAACGACAAGGACGACGGCGGCAACCAGGTGCGGATGATGACCATGCACGCCTCCAAGGGCCTGGAATTCCCGTACGTGTTCATCATCGGCTGCGAAGACGGTGTGCTGCCGCACCAGGTCAGCCTGGACGAAGGCAACCTGCAGGAAGAGCGGCGCCTGCTGTACGTGGGCATCACCCGCGCCAAGGTGCAGCTGTGGATGAGTTACAGCAAGCTCACCCGCAAGTTCGGCGAGCACGTGCGGCTCAAGCCCAGCCGCTTCTTCGATGAGATACCGGCCGAGGAAATGCAGCGCGATGGTGCAGATCCCGTCGCCGATGCCGCGCGCAAGAAAGAGCGTGCCAGCGCGGGCCTGGCGGCGATCCAGGCACTGTTCGACTGAGCATCGTCGGGTAGAGCCACCCCATGGGTGGCTCTACGGCACAATCGGCCTATCACCCTTCACCGGTACCCGCATGTCCGCCGTGATCCAGACCGACCGCCTGCACCTGCGCCTGATCGACCCCGACCATGACGCGGCCGACATGCTGGCCCTGCTCAACGAGCCCGGTTTCATCCGCAACATCGCCGACCGCGGCGTACGCACCCTGGCGCAGGCGCGTGACTACACCGCCGAGCGCGTGCTCGGCAGCTACACCCTCAATGGCTTTGGCATGTACGCCGTGATCCGCCGCGAGGACGGCGCATGGCTGGGCAACGCCGGTCTGGTCCGCCGCGCCGGGCTGCCGGCACCGGACATCGGCTATGCACTGCTGTCGCAGTACGAAGGCCACGGCTACGCGTTGGAAGCCGCGCGCGGGGTGCTGCATTACGCGCGCGATGCGCTCGGCCATGCCGATCTGTACGGCATCGTCTCGCCGGACAACGTGCGCTCCGCCGCGCTGCTGCGCAAGCTGGGCATGGAGGATCGCGGCGACTTGCTGCTGCCGCCGCCACACGAAGAAGTGGTGCTGCTGTTTGCCACGCCGGGCGCGCCGGCCCCCCAACGGTAAAGCCGACCGTCGCTCGGCTGCGCTCCGCAAGCCAGCCAATCAGCACCACTGGGTAGAGCCGACCGTTGGTCGGCTGCTCTCAGCCCCCCAACTGTGCGCGCAGCTCTGCCAGCTGTTCCTGCAGCTCGGCCACGGTGGCCTCCAACTGCTGCACGCGGGACTCCAGTACCGGAGTGGCACCGCCGCCGCCGGCACCGGACGGCGCCGACCGGTACTGCTCGGCCAAGGCCTGCACGTCCACCGGGCCGGCCAGCAGGTGCATGTAGCGGTCTTCGCGCTGGCCGCTGGCGCGTGGCAGCTGGACCGCCATGCCGCGCTGGATCATGCGCTCCAGGTGGTGGCGCAGTTCGTCCACATCCTGGAAGCGGACCAGGCGCTCGCTGCGGGTCAGCAGTTCATTGAGGGTCTGCGGGCCGCGCAGCAGCAACAGGCCCAGGATCGCCAGCTGCTGGCGGGTCAGGTCCAGCGCGGCACCGGCGCGGTGTTCGTAGCGCTCGGCGCGCGAGGAGTACTGCTGGCGCGCCAGGCCCAGGGTCTCCAGCTGGCGCAGCGCGTGGTGCACATCGCCGGCCGACAGGGCCATGACCGGCTCGCGGGCGGTCTTCTGGTTGGCCGCCACCTGGGCGGCGTTGACCGTCAGCGGGTAGGCGTCCGGGGTGGTCGCCTCCTTCTCGATCAGGCAGCCCAACGCGCGGGCCTGGGCCGCGCTGAGCACGGGCAGGGCAGGGGTCTGGGTGTCGTCGGTCATGGGGCGCTCCGGGGTGTTTCAGGGGCGTGCAGCATAGCCGAGCCCCGCCTGCGGCATGAATGCCGCGGGACAAGCCGGTAAACTGGCGCGAATCTGTTGCCGGTGAATGCCATGCGTCGTAGTGCTGTTTCCCTGTCCGTGCTTGCCTGCGCCGTGATGGCGCTGAGTGCCTGCAAGCGCACTGAAACCCCGGCCGATGCCGCCCCGCCAGCCGCCGCTGCCGCGGCCAGTGCACCGGCCGCCACCGGCGATGCCGCCGTGGCCGCCAACGACAACCTCAATGCCGTGCTGTGGATGCAGCGTTCGCAGGAGTACCGGGCGATCACCGAGCAGACCTACCGTTCGGCCGCCGATCACCTGGACAAGGCCCTCAAGGAACCCAACTGGGACGCGCTGGTGCCTGAAGAACGCGGCAATGCCGCCAAGGGCCTGAAGCCGGCCGTGGTGCTGGATGTGGACGAAACCGTGCTGGACAACTCGCCCTACCAGGCGCGCCTGGTGCGCGATGGCAAGGAATACGACGAGCTGAGCTGGGACCAGTGGGTGGCCGAAAAGAAGGCCAAGGCGATCCCGGGCGTGGTCGATTTCGCCAAGGCCGCCAACGCCAAGGGCGTGACCCTGCTGTACATCTCCAACCGCGCCGTGCATCTCAAGGACGCCACCCTGGCCAACCTGCGCGAGCAGGGCCTGCCGGTGGCCGACGACAGCGTGTTCCTCGGCCTGGGCACCGTGGTGGACGGCTGCGAGCAGGCCGGCAGCGAGAAGAACTGCCGCCGCCGCCTGGCCGGCCAGAACTACCGCGTGCTGATGCAGTTCGGCGACCAGCTGGGCGACTTCGTGGAAGTCACCGCCAACACCAACGATGGCCGCGATGCGCTGCTGCAGCAGTACCACGACTGGTTCGGCGAGCGCTGGTGGATGCTGCCCAACCCGACCTACGGCGGCTTCGAGCCGGCACAGTTCAACAACGATTACAGCCAGTCGCGCCAGGCCCGCCACGACGCCAAGCGCGCCGCGCTGGATTACGCACCGTGAGCCGCGCGCCGCTGCCGCTGCGGGACGAGGAGCGCCTGATCTTCGCGCTCGACGTGCCCGGCCGCGCCGACGCGCTGGCCTGGGTCGATCGCCTCGGCGATGCCGTGTCGTTCTACAAGATCGGCATGGAACTGCTGGCCTCCGGCGAGTACTTCCAGGTGCTTGACGCACTCGCCGCACGCGACAAGCGGGTGTTCGTCGATCTCAAGTTCTTCGACATCCCTGCCACCGCTGCGGCGGTGATCAAGCGCCTCTCGCAGTGGCCGGTGAGCTACGCCACCATCCATGGCTGGCACCCGGCGATGATGGAGGCCTGCGCGGCCGCCAACGGCAGCGACATGCGCCTGCTGGCGGTGACCGTGCTGACCTCGATGGGGCGCAGCGACCTGGCCCAGATGGGCATCGACCGCGAGCCGGTCGAGGTGGTGGTCGAACGCGCGCTGGCCGCCCAGGCCGCCGGCATCGATGGCGTCATTGCCTCCGGCCAGGAGGCCGGGCCGATCCGCGCCGCCACCGGCGCCGGCTTCTCGATCGTCTGCCCGGGCATCCGCCCCGGCGGCCCGGTCGGGGATGACCAGAAGCGCACCGTTGGCGTGGCCCAGGCGTTCGCCGATGGCGCCGATGCGATCGTGGTCGGTCGCCCGATCCGGCTCGCCAGCGACCCGCAGGCCGCCGCGCGCGCCATCCAGGCTGAGATCGCCCAGGCGCTCGCCGCGCGCTGAGGCGGTGACGGGGCGGCACCGCCCCGTCACAGCTGGTTTTTCTGTACATTCAAGGGCTTGCGCACGGAGCGCAGGGTCGGCAGGTCTGCCGGCTTGCCGCTGTCACCGAACAGGCCGCAAGATGCGGACCGGTCCGGGGAGTCCGAATTCATGTCCATGTCGTTGAAGCCGTGGCAGTACCGAGGGCAGGCGTTGGCGCTGGCCCTGTGCGGGTTGGTGCTGCTCAGTGCCTGCAAGGACAAGCAGATCGACCCCGATGCACCGGCGTCCGAGCCGGTCGCGGCCCTGCAGCAGCTGGCGCAGCGGGTCGCCGACAACGATCTGGTCGGCTACGCGAAGGCAGCGGTGCCGCCGGCCCAGTACGCGCGCCTGCAGGGCGCCTGGAGCCAGGGCCACAGCCGTTGGCCGCTGACCGAGCTGCCGCTGGATGGGCAGTTGCTGCCGATGCTCACTGCGCTGTCGCGGCCGGACGCGCCGCAGCGGCTGCAACGCTCGTTCGATACCCAGATCGCCGGCCAGGCCACGCAGGTCCGCCAGGCGGCCCATTCGATGGGATTGTTCGGCGAGCAGTACCTGCGCAACCAGAGCGAGTACAGCGACAGCGAGCGCGCCCACTACACCCAGGTGGTGAACGCGCTCAGCCGCTGGGCCGCCGCGGCGCCACTGACGGACAAGCAGCGGGCGAAGACGACCATCACCCTGCTCACCGCTACCGCGCGCACTGCCGGGCTGTCCACGGATGCCGAACTGCAGGCCGCGGGCATGGAAGAAAGCCTGCGCCGGCTCGGGCCCTTCATCAAAGCCTTCAAGACGGCCCTGGCCAGTTACGGGCTGTCGCTGGACGCGGCGTTGACCGAGCTGCGCGGCGAGCTGACGTCCGCGCTGGGCGACGACGCGGTGGTGCGGATCCAGTACACGCTGGCCGGCGAACAGATCGACGCCCAGGTGCGGATGACACGGCGCGACGGGCATTGGTACGTGACCCGCACGCTGGAAGACACCGATGCGCTGCTGCAGGCCGCCGACGCCGCACAAGCTGAACATGACGCCCGCCAAGCGGCCGAAGCAGAGGCGGCGGCGGCGGTCAAG
Organism: Stenotrophomonas sp. PS02301; assembly: GCF_029959485.1. Lineage (NCBI taxonomy): Bacteria > Pseudomonadati > Pseudomonadota > Gammaproteobacteria > Lysobacterales > Lysobacteraceae > Stenotrophomonas > Stenotrophomonas sp. PS02301. Next base: position 5,916 of record NZ_JASCOO010000096.1, on the reverse strand, counting down.
GACGGTGCTTCTGCACCGGCTAAGCCATAATGAAGCCGATGCCGAACCAGAATCCCCTGCCTTTCCCCGGTGAAGAGCCGCCCAAGACGCCGGACGCCATGTCCTCGTCGCCCGCTACCGTGCCGTCCGACGGTGCTGCCGCCCCGGTTCCACCGGCCGCTGGCGCGCCCGTGGAGGCCGTTGCCGTCGATGCGGAGCCGTCCACCGTCGTGCCGTCCGCGATCGTGCCCGGCACCCGCCCCCCCAGCGGTCGCCCGCCGTGGTGGGCGCGCCTGCTCGGCCGCCTGGTCGAGCCGTGGCTGTCGCTGAAGATCGAACCCGAACACCCCGGCCAGTACAACGATGGCCGCCCGGTGGTCTACGTGCTGGAGGACTACGGTCTGTCCAACGCGCTGATCCTGGACAAGGCCTGCCGCGAAGCCGGCCTGCCCTCGCCGCTGGTGCCGATCGCCGGCGATCCGACCGGGCGCAGGCGCGCCTACCTGGCCCTGTCGCGCCGGAGCAGCAGCAACTCGCTGATCCCCGAGCAGCGTGGCGCCAAGACCCACTCGGACTCGCTGGCCAAGGTGCTGCAGGCGCACCGCGCCCGCGGCGAGCTGGACGTGCACCTGGTGCCGGTGTCGATCTTCGTCGGCCGCGCGCCGGACAAGCAGAGCGGCTGGTTCGCGGTGCTGTTCTCGGAAAACTGGGCCCTGGTGGGTCGTTTCCGTCGCCTGCTGGCGGTGCTGCTCAACGGCCGCAGCACGATCGTGCGCTTCGCCCCGCCGATCTCGCTGCGCACCACGGTCGATGAGGGGCTGGACCCCGAACGCACCGTGCGCAAGCTGCAGCGCGTGCTGCGCACCCATTTCCGCCGCATCCGCGAATCGGTGATCGGGCCGGATCTGTCGACCCGCCGCCTGCTGGTGGACAAGGTGCTCGACGCGGACACGGTGCGCGAAGCGATCGCCTCGCAGGCCAAGCGCGACAACTCCAAGCCGGCCGATGCCTGGAAAAAAGCCCACGCCTACGCGTGGGAAATCGCCGCGGATTACTCCAGTCCGGTGGTGCGCTCGGCCAGCTTCATGCTCAGCCATGTCTGGAACCGCATCTACGCCGGCGTGCTGGTCCACCACCTGGACAAGTTCAAGGCCGCCGCGCCCGGGCATGAAGTGGTCTATGTGCCCAGCCACCGCAGCCACATGGATTACCTGCTGCTGTCCTACCTGCTGTACGACCGCGGCATCGTGCCGCCGCACATCGTGGCCGGCATCAATCTCAACCTGCCGGTGGTCGGCACGCTGCTGCGCAAGGGCGGTGCGTTCTTCATCCGCCGCTCGATCCGCGGCAACGCGCTGTACTCGGCGGTGCTCAGCGAATACGTGGCGCAGCTGGTCGCCGGCGGCTACTCGATCGAGTATTTCGTCGAAGGTGGCCGCTCGCGCACCGGGCGCCTGCTGCAGCCCAAGGGCGGCATGATCTCGATGACGCTGCGCGCCTTCCTGCGCCAGCCGCGCAAGCCGGTGCTGTTCCAGCCGGTCTACATCGGCTATGAAAAGCTGATGGAGGGCGGCAGCTACCTGGACGAACTGTCCGGCCGGCCGAAGGAAAAGGAATCGATCTGGTCGCTGCTGTGGTCGATCCCGAAGGTGCTCAAGCAGAACTACGGCCAGGTCGTGGTGAACTTCGGTGAGCCGATCGCGCTCAACGACGTGCTCGCCCAGCGTGCACCGGACTGGAATGGCCAGCCGGTGGGCGAAGACGAGAAGCCCTCGTGGTTGTCCGGCACGGTGGATCACCTGGCCGAACGCATCCAGGTGCATATCAACGGTGCTGCCGACGTCAATCCGATCAACCTGCTCGCGCTGGCGCTGCTGTCCACGCCCAAGCATGCGATGGGCGAGGCGGACCTGATCGCGCAGATCGAACTGTGCAAGACCCTGCTGGTCGAGATGCCCTACTCGGACCGGGTGACGGTGACACCGCACTCGCCGGAGCGGATCATCGCCCACGCCGAGGAAATCAACGTCCTCACCCGCATCAAGCACCCGCTGGGCGACGTGCTCAGCGTCAGTGGCGACACCGCGGTGCTGCTGAGCTACTTCCGCAACAACGTCATCCACCTGTTCACCGCCTCGTCGTGGGTGGCCTGCTGCTTCCAGAACAACCGCCGCATGAGCCGCACCGGGCTGGTCCAGCTGGGCCGCACGGTGTATCCGTTCCTGCAGGCCGAGCTGTTCCTGCCGTGGACCGAAGACGAGTTCGCCCAGCGCATCGAGCAGACCATCAACGTGTTCGTGCGCGAAGGGCTGCTGCAGAACATCAATGATGACGACGGCGGGATCCTGGCGCGCAACACCGGGCAGACCGACGAAGTCTTCCGCCTGCGCGCGATCGGCCATTCGCTGCAGCAGGCGTTCGAGCGCTATTACATCGCGATCTCGGTGCTGGTGAAGAACGGCCCCGGCACGTTGGGCGCGGCCGAGCTGGAAAGCCTGTGCCAGCAGGCTGCGCAGCGCCTGAGCCTGCTCTATGCGCCGGCCGCGCCGGAGTTCTTCGACCGCACGCTGTTCCGCGGCTTCATCCAGAAGCTGCGCGAACTGCGCCTGGTGTGGCCGGATGAAAACAGCAAGCTGCTGTTCGATGCGCGCCTGGACGCGTGGGCGAAGGATGCGAAGTTCATCCTCGGCCGCGAGCTGCGCCATACCATCGAGCGTGTCAGCCCGGAAGCGGCAAAGCCGGAAGAGCCGGTCGCCACGGATTGACGACGGCACGTCGTCAATCCGGACGCACCGTCCTTGCCTACGGGTAGAGCCACGCGATGCGTGGCTGGCTCAGGCCGGCTCGTCCGGAATCAGCATGTCTTCCAGCTTGGCGATGCAGTCCTTCAACTGCAGCTTGCGCCGCTTCAGGCGCTTGGCTTCAAGCTCATCGTCGCCGTTGGCGGCCATGCGCAGGATCTGATCATCCAGCGCACGATGCTCCTGCCGAAGGAGGGCAAGGCGGGCAGTGATATCGGCGGGTGTCATGGTGTCCACAGGCTCCGAGCATACACATCCCCGATGACCGCCGGGAGTGAACGCAGTCACTTCCCGGCCCCTGTGAGGGCGCGTTGCAGCCGGTAGAATGCGTGCATGAGCGCTGCTGTCATCCGCCTGCCCGATCCCGTCCCGCGCGCCCGCGATCCGCGCGCGCCCGGCGGCGTGCAGGACCGGCTGGCGCGGCAACTGCGCCGCCAGGTCGGTCAGGCCATCGCGGACTTCGGCATGATCGAGGCCGGCGACAAAGTGATGGTGTGCCTGTCCGGTGGCAAGGACAGCTACACCCTGCTCGACATCCTGTTGCAGCTGCAGAAAAAAGCGCCGGTACCGTTCGAGCTGGTCGCGGTGAACCTGGACCAGAAGCAGCCGGGTTTTCCCGAGCACGTGCTGCCGACCTACCTGGCCTCGATCGGTGTGCCGTTCCAGATCATCGAGCAGGACACCTATTCGGTGGTCAGCCGGGTGATTCCCGAAGGCCGCACGATGTGTTCGCTGTGCTCGCGTCTGCGCCGTGGCGCGCTGTACCGGCATGCGGCCGAACACGGCTTCACCAGGATCGCGCTGGGCCACCACCGCGATGACAGCGTGGCCACGTTCTTCCTCAATCTGTTCCACCACGCCAAGCTCTCGGCGATGCCGCCCAAGCTGCGCAGCGACGACGGCCAGCATATCGTGATCCGCCCGCTGGCCTACGTGAGCGAGGCAGACATCAGCGCCTACGCGCAGGCGCGCGCTTTCCCGATCATTCCCTGCACGCTGTGTGGCAGCCAGGACACCCTGCAGCGCCGCCAGGTGGAACAGATGCTGCAGCAGTGGGAACGCGAGCAGCCCGGCCGCATCGACCAGATCGCACGCGCGCTGGGCAACATCCATCCCTCGCAGCTGGCCGATCCGGCCCTGTTTGATTTCATGGCACTGGGGCGCGCCACTGCGGCCCCGCTGCCCGACCCGCCGGCCTGGGCCGGCACTGCCCACGACCCCGGCCACGCCCCCGGCCCGGCCTGAGCCACGCCGGCGCGCCCGCCCTCCCTTTCACGCTCTTACTCTGGACGTCCATGTTCTTTCGCAACCTGACGCTGTTCCGCTTCCCGACCGCCACCGATTTCTCCGACGTAGACACCCTGCTGCCGCAGGTGCTGCTCAAGCCGGTCGGTCCGCTTGAAATGAATTCGCGCGGCTTCATCTCGCCGTTCGGCCGTGAAGAAAAGGCCGTGTTCTCGCACCGCGTGGGCGATGCGCTGTGGCTGACCGTGGGCGGTGAGGACAAGATCCTGCCGGGCGCGGTGGTCAACGATCTGCTCGCGCGCAAGCTCGAGGAGATCGAAGAGAAGGAAGGCCGCAAGCCCGGTGGCCGCGAGCGCAAGCGCATGAAGGACGATCTGCTGCACGAACTGATGCCGCGCGCCTTCGTGAAGAGCTCGCGTACCGACGCGCTGATCGACCTGACCCACGGGTACGTCGCCGTGGACTGCTCGAGCAGCAAGAAGGGCGAGAACATGATGTCCGACATCCGTGGCCTGCTCGGCAGCTTCCCGGCGATGCCGTTAAATGCCGAAGTGGCGCCGCGCTCGATCCTGACCGGCTGGATCGCCGGGGAAACCCTGCCGACCGGGCTGAGCCTGGGCGAAGAGTGCGAGATGAAGGACCCGGCCGAGGGCGGTGCAGTGGTCAAGTGCCAGCACCAGGAACTGCGCTGCGACGAGATCGACAAGCATCTGGACGCCGGCAAGCAGGTGACCAAGCTGGCCCTGGTCTTCGAGGACAACCTGTCCTTCGTGCTGGGCGACGACCTGATCGTGCGCAAGCTGAAGTTCCTGGATGGCGCGCTGGACCAGCTCGAGCACGCCGACGATGACGGCCGCCGCGCCGAACTGGATGCCCGTTTCGCCCTGCAGAGCGGCGAAGTGCGCCGCCTGTTCCTGCTGCTGGAAGAGGCCTTCAAGCTGAGCAAGGCGGACTGATCGGTTCCGATCAGTCCCCAGTCATGCGCCGGTCACGGCCGGCGCTATGCTGTACCCATGTCCGGATTCCTCCGCCGCCTGATTTCGCCGGCTGTCAGCACGCTGCAGCGCGATACGGTACGGCTGCGCCTGGAGGATGCCGAGATCGATGTCCTGCGTGTGCGCGATCCGCGTGCGCGCCGGATCAAGCTCAGCGTCGATGAGCGCGGCGTACGCCTGACCCTGCCACCGCGCGCCAGCCTGGTGATGGGCGAGCGTTTTCTCGACCAGCATCGCGGCTGGTTGTCCGAACAACTGCGCAGCTACCAGGCCACCAACCTGCCGCCACCGCTGGTGATCGGCGAGCCGGGGGTGCTGCCGCTGCGCGGTGCGCTGCTGCCGCTGCGCTGGGAAGCCGGCCGCTACGCGCACATGCACGTGGATGAGCAGGGCGCCTGCCTGCACTGGCCCACCCGTGGCACCGATGCCACGCTGCGCCGCACCCTGCGCGAGTTCTACGAAGCCCAGACCCGTGCCGATGTCGGCCAGTGGCTGCCGCGTTATCTGCCTGGTCTGCCGCGTGCACCGGCGCGGCTGCGGCTGAAGGTGATGTCCTCGCAATGGGGCTCGCTGGCGCCGGATGGCAGCATGGCGCTCGATCTGGCCCTGGTGTTGGGGCGGCCTTCGGCGTTCGAGTACGTGCTGGTGCACGAGCTCTGCCATCTGATCCAGGCCAATCACTCGCCGGCGTTCTGGGCCGAAGTGGAAAGGCGCTTCCCGGCGTGGCATGCCGAGCGGGACTATTTCCAGCTCGAAGGGCGGCGGCTCAAGGCGATGCTGCGGCAGCTGCTGACCCCGGCACCGTAACGGCGGCGGCAACGCTCGCTCCTCACCGGTAGTGCCGGCCGCTGGCCGCCAATCACGCGGGGGTGAGTTGATGAGGAGCCGGCCAGCGG